>JAIQGI010000024.1 GCA_020072565.1 Terriglobia bacterium | reverse complement strand
ACTTCCCCCCACAACCCCCTTCACGCCTTCGGCGTGGATGATATTGAGTCCATCTCCCGACTGTCTTCTCTAAACACCATTCTCAATCTGGATCACTTCTGCAAAGCGGTAGTGGACTACTCTTGCCGAGCGCCGAAGGCGATAGCGATCCCGACGTTACCGACTGGATAATATTAGCTTTTCAGGCGTGACGGTGTGCGCCCCGGCGCATGCGGGGCTGTTCCCGATTCTCCGTAATATGATTCCCCCGATCCGACACCTTCAGGAAGTGTACCTCCTGTCACCGACCTTCAGTGCTGTCAGAGCAGAGGCTTCAGGCGGGCGTAGCCGGACCGGCTGACCGGAAGTTGGGTGCCATCTGTAAGGACGGCTACATGGCTGTCCTTCGCAAAGAGCTCCAGCTTTGCCAGCCTCTCGATGTTCAGAATGTAGGACCGGTGGATGCGAATGAACCGGGCGGGATCGAGGAGATTTTCAAGATCTGCCATGGCTTCCTGCTTCAAATAGTCCTTGCCGCCTGCTTTGAAGCAAACATAGTCGTCCTGCGCCTGGACATAGTCGATCTTCTCCACCGGGAGCACGTGCACTCGGGAACCATCACGGATCAAGACCCGCTGCAGAGGTTTGTGGCGCTTTCGTGATTCTGCGATCAGGTCCGCGAAGGGTGTCTGCCGGTCAAGCTTCAAGTGCAGCCTGGCATGCTCGAGGGCTTCCCCGAAGCGCTCGGCGCTGAACGGCTTGAGCAGATAATCTACGGCGTGCACATCGAATGCGTGCAGGGCGTACTCGTCGTGAGCGGTAACGAATATGACGCCGGTATCGGTGCCGATCAACTCCAGCACTTCGAAACCGGTGAGTTTGGGCATTTGGATATCGAGAAAGATCAGGTCGGGTCGGGCCTCGCTCGCGACCTTCACGGCCTCGAACCCGTTGGAGCACTCTGCCAGAATCTCGATGTCGGGATATCGGGACAGATATTCGCGGATCACGCTGCGAGCCAATTCCTCATCGTCGACGATGATGCATGATAGTTTGTCCCTTGCACCTTCTTTATTCACCGGGCTTTTCATTTGCACTTTCCTCACATACGAAACCGCAGGTAAACGCAGATGAGAATCGGCGCTTAGCTGCGTGCTTCCGCAGATTGACTCTCCGTCTCTTTCACCCTCGCCGGAAAGGAAATTTCCACCCGAAACATATTGTCGTCCTTCTGCAAGTCCATGCGTGCCTCGGTGCCGAACAGCGTCATCAGCCGCCGGCGCACGTTCTTGAGTCCGATGCCCTTGCCGCCACCCGGCGCCGCTTCGGGATCGTAGGGATTTGCAACCGTCAGCCTGAGCCGGTTGCCTCTTGTTTCTGCCTCAATGCGCACCGGACCTCCTTCCAGAAGCTGTGCAATGCCGTGGCGCACGGCATTTTCCACAAGCGGCTGCAGCAGCAACGGCGGTGTCACACAGCTCCTGCTTGATTCCTGGATCCTTTTGTCTACCACGAGACGTGGGCCCAGCCGCACCTGTTCCACTGCCAGGAATTGACATGCCAGAGAGATTTCTTCATCAAGCGAGATGAAGTCCCTGCTCCCGAGCTCGAGGCTCATTCTCAGGAAGTCGGCCAGCAGCAGGCACATTTGGCGCGCCTTTGCGGGATCCAGGGTGGTCAGGGCGCTGATCGAGTTCAGACAGTTGAACAGAAAATGCGGATCGATCTGTGCCCGCAGCGATTTCAGTTCTGCTTCTCGAGCCAGAATCTGAAGCTCCAGCGCGCGCCGCTCGGTTTGCCTGGAGCTTTCAAAAGAACTCAGCAGATAGTGCACGGCTACCACGAGCAGGAAAAGCAGGATTCCGACACCGAACAGCAGTGGGACTTGTTGAGTATAGTGACTATTCAACTCTGTCAGCCGGGGCAGGCCCGCCAGCGTAGCAGCCACTCCTTTCCCGATGAAGACCCAAAGAGAACTCGTGAGCAGGGAAGCAATCGCATAGATGGCAAAGAGGCGGAGAATGCCGGTTTCACCGAGCGGAAAGGTACGACAAAGATACCATGCTGCCAGGCACAGAAAAGCGTTCAGAAGACCCATCGGGATGGCAAGAGCCAGCGACTCCGCCCACGACAGTCGGCCCGAGAGATCAAGAAGCACGACGATCAGTCCTACAACCGGCAACCAGGCAGCCAGATAGAGTGCCAGTCTTCTTCTCTGCGCAAGAATGGGATGCATTGCTCAGTTCCGGACCTCGACGGACCCCATGACCGCGAGGCCTTTGACCACGAGATGCTTGCGAGGCCCGTCACCATGGACTTCGGTATGGTCGTCGCATCCGCCCATCAGCGGGAAGATCTGTGTGGTTACGGTCCAGCTTTCCGGCACTCTGATTTCGATTCCTCCCCAAAATGAGAAAGTGTTGATGACGGCCTCCTCGGCCTGCATGGCGGCTGTTCGCAGGTCGATCTCACAGGCACCCATGATCGCAGTCAATTCCCCCCCTCGGAAACTCTGGGATCTGCAGGTTCTCTGAACCCCGCCCAGAAGGGCGAACGCCGAAATGACCGACTTGCTGTCGGCGCTGATTCCGCGGGTACGGTCATAAGCGTGCGAAATAATCATCAATCCGAGGAACACGATAAGAAGAGGCCAGTAACGGTCGATTGAAAGGTGGAGGCGCAGGGCATTCCATAGCAACACCATGCCGATGCCAGCAAAAAGGACGCCCGGGAAATAGTTGGGCGGATCTCCAGGATCTATAAGCCGGTAGAGGCCAAAGGCCACCAGCAGCGCCGGCCAGTATTTCAGGTACTCCCCGGCTTCTACCAGGTTCAGATTATCCAGGGTAAAGACGATGCCCAGGAGAATCACAATCACGCCGAGTGCCAATTGCGGAGAGAGGCGAACCTTCGTTCTGTTTTCCACGCTGACCTCCTTCGAAGGCCATTAGACTCCTGTCATCCGCCGATAACAAGCTGGAGTAGGCAATAGTGCCACAAATCTGCGAGATTGATACCGGCGAGGTACTGGAACAGTGTGAACCAGACGAGCCGGACCAGGGTGGCTCCGACGAGAATGAGGGGACTGATGGAAGCAGCGTTTCTCTTGTTCACGGGACCCTCCTTGCGCTCATCTTTAACCCCAAAGATAAGAGCAAGACTGCCTGGGGGCAGCTTCTTTTCGGCCAGCGGCAGGTAAACACCGGTAAACGGCACCGCAGCCGGGTTTTGCCCAGAGGGCTGCCGAATAGGAGGTGAGCCCGCATCTGCCAATTCCAGCAATAAGTTGGAAGCGGTCTCTCTGGGCGAAGGGCACCTTCATTGCATAAAACCACCTCGATCCTCAAAAGCTCGACGCAGAGGACGCTGAGGGCAACAGCGGACGCGAGGCCATGACGGCTTCAATTCTGCGCGCTCTGCTCGCCTCTACCCCCTCTGGGCTAATCCTTGGCCTTTCATCAGTGTTCCGAACACTGAAATAGACCCCGCTTTGCTGAAACATTATCCATGCGGATGGATTCTGGCGCGCCGCTCAGGGTCTTTGTTCAGCCGTATCATTGAGGTGAAGTGAAGATGCGCAAGTTTGCAGTCATGGGTCTGATGACGCTTGTTCTCAGTACGGTTATGCTCTGGTGGTATGGTTATCGCTCCTTGCGCGAAGTAGTCTATCTGGGCCGGGAAGGGGTCTTTTTGCAAAGGAGTTCGTACGACTGCGGCGATGCTGCTTTGAAGATGATCTTCGACCACCATCAAATAGCCATTGCTTACGACGAGCTTCTTGCCAGGCTTGGCAACTCTCCTGCCGGTGCGTCCATGCTGAGCATGAAGCAGTTGTCAGAAGCGAAAGGCTTGCGCTGCGAGGGCTGGCGCCTCAAGTTCGAAGACCTGCGGCGTGCGCCGCTGCCGGCGATCCTGCTCCTGAACAGAAATCACTATGTCGTCCTGGACTCTTTCACGGCTTCAGGAGAACCGTTGCTTCGCGATCCGGCTCGCGGCCGGCTGCGTCTTTCTCCGCGCAAGCTCCGGTCGATCTGGAAAGGCGATACCCTGCTGTTCGGATCTTCAAGGTAGAGCCACCGCCTCTGCGGCCACGAAATGCATGGTGCTGCAGAGCCGCAATCAAAAAGCTCACTGCAGAGCCGCGGCGAAAAGGAGCCTCGAAGAGGCGGCAAATCATAGCCCCGGCCGTAAGGCCGGGGTTTATCAGGCGAACCGGAATGAGCGCCGCGGCACCAGGCATCTGTACCGGTCCTTCGGACATCGATATCCTCTCTCTCACTACTGCCCCCACCCTCACGGGCGGGTCTATTTACTGCCGGCGCTTCGCGCCTCCCTGCTCTGTGTCGCGTGGAAAAGACCTTGCCCTCCTGCAAAGGATTTGCCGGAAAGTAGTACGAAAGGCGCGAAAAACGCTTCGTGTATTTCGTGGTTTTGCTTTGGCTGCGCGGCATCACGCGGGCAGCATCGAGGTCAAGGAGCCGAGGAGCAACACCTGGAACAGGCATCCGAGCACGACCGATTTGGCTTCGCCCGGCAACTTTTTGTCCAGGATGGGAGCGAAGAGGGAATCGATCATGGCGGCGCGTTCCTGTGGGGAGAGTTCGGGGCGACGGGCTGCGGAAAAGTGCCAGAGGTGAACTCGCAGCTGCCACGCGACCTGCTGGTAGAACGCCTCGAGCTCCCGGTTGAAGGCCTTTACATACTGCCGGCTGGCCAGGACGGTGAGAGCCTCGCTGAAGCCGCCGATCAGCACCCGCTCGAGCAGCTTCTCGCCGGCTCCGAGCACATTCTCGGCAACCACTCCACCGACAGCCCCCACGTCCATTTTCGATGCGAGCTCGGCGTAGGCGTGCGCCTCCAGCTTGGTTTCCAGACCCACCAGGTAGCCGTAGAAATCCCCCAGGAGCGCGAGTGCAGTTGCAGCCCGCTCGCGCGCGGGTGGAGAATCCGCCTTTTCCTCCCAGGAGAGCAGAATACTCTGCAGGGAAAGAAGGTCTCCGGTCGAGGGTTTCTTCAAGATGTGCTGTAGCAGCGGTACCGGGTCCACGGGCGCATCGTATTGCCGCTGATTTGTCATGTCAATGCCTTACCGGCAGGGCGCCGAGATCACTCTTGCCGTCCTGGCGGCTGCCGAGGCTCCTAGAGTTTTTCCTTAATGCGTTCAGGGGTTAAGGGGAGCCGGTTCAGCCGGACCCCGGTGGCATCGAAGAGCGCGTTGGCCATCAGTCCGCCCATGCAGGTGATGGGCGGCTCTCCGCACCCCCGCGGCTGAATTTCATGGTTAGTAACCAGGACAACCTCGATCTTCGGTGTCCAGGAGAAGCGCGGGATCTCATAAGTGTTGTAATTCAGGTCTTTGATCTCCCCTCCTTTGAAGTGGATCTCCTCGGATAGGCAATATCCCAGCCCCATGGTGACCCCACCCTCGATCTGCATGGTGGCCCCCTCGGGATTGATCACCGGTCCCATGTCCTGTGCAAGGACGATGCGGTTGACCTGGATCCGGCCGGTATCCTTGGTCACACTGATTTCCGCCATCGCGGCAACACAGGTCTCCAGGTAATCGAGACAGACAACCCCATGGCCGCGGCCGCTGGGCGTCTTGGCTGGTTTCCAGCCGAACTTTTCGGCGGCTGCATTCAGCACCCGGATCACTCTTTTCTGGATGTCGTCCGCGGGATTGAGATTTTTCAGGCGGAACTGCACGGGATCTAGACCGGCCTTGGCCGCCATGATGTCGATGTGAGACTCACGCGCGAAAATATTGGTGTTACTGCCCGGACCGCGCCAGGCACCGGTTCCGAACGGATGAGCGGCAGGGCCGCCGCGCACCGCACCACGTGAAACCGTGCGCTGGTGCGGAATTTCGTAAAGAGGCTCCGAGCTCCTTTCGCCCGCGAATAAAACCTGGTAGTCCCAGAAAACTATCTGATTCGCGGCATTGAGGCCGGAGCTTATCTTGACGACCGCGGCAGGCATGAAGGTGTCATAGAAGAATTCTTCTTCCCGCGTCCAGGCAACCTGGACCGGTTTGCCGGTCATTTTGGAGAGGCGCGCGGCCTGCACCGCCTGCATGACCTGGCTCTTGCCGCCGAAACCGCCGCCCACGTAAGGAGTGATAACCCAGACCTTGTCCGCAGGCATCTTCAAGGCCTGTGCGATCTCTGCCGGAGCGCCAAACGGTCGCTGGGTGCCGATCCAGACGGTGGCGCCGTCCTCTTTCACGTCGGCCAAGGCGGTGTGCGTTTCTGTGGGAACATGGGCAACGTAGGGGGTGAGATAGGTCTCTTCGAATCTGGTGGTAGCAAGTTCGCGCCCTTTTGCCTGATCCCCCCTTTCACGGATCACGTTGCCTTGAGGCGCGGCTACCTCCTGCAGGTGCTGGAAAATGGTTTTCTCGTCGATCTTTGCGTCAGGCATATCGTACTGTGCCTTGATGCGCTCGATGGCAGCAGCCGCCAAATCCGGAAGCTCATGGACCACGGCCACAAAGTCCCCTTCCTGCAGCACGCGCGCGTCCTTGATCTCCTTGACGGCGCTCGCGTCGACGCTCTTCAACCTGGCACCATGGGCGGGAGGCCGCAAAACCCTTCCGTAAAGCATCCCCGGCAAGCGGATGTCGCCGGCAAACTTCGCCTTGCCCGTGACCTTCTCCGTCCGATCCGGACGCGGCAGCGATTTCCCGCAGACCTGAAACGCCGAGGGTGGCTTCAGGTCTGGTTTCTTCGCCAGATGTCTTTCGATCCTTTTCCCCTGTGCAAGAGCTCCGTAGGAGACTTTTTTCGCCGCATTGGTCTTATCGCTGACCACGCCGTTCTTCGCTGCCAGGCGTTCCACCGGAAGTTGGAGATTCTCTGCGGCGAGCTGCAGCAAGACCTCCCTCGCTTCCGCGCCGGCGGCTCGCAGCGCCGGACCGAAGTACCTCACGCTGCGGGACCCGTTGGTGCCGCCGTCCGGCGGGCAGAGCCTGGTGTCTCCCATGATCATCGTGATCGAGTCGTACGAGACCTCGAGTTCCTCGGCAAGCATTTGAGCCAGAGCCGCGATGATCCCTTGCCCCATCTCGATCTTGCCGGAGAAGCAGGTCACCCGCCCATCCGCATCGATCTTGAGATAGGCATTGAAATCCTCGGGGTAGCTGCTGCCGCCGCCCCGCCCCTGCGGGAAGGCAAGGAGGTCTTCGAGACAAAAGAAAATATAGACGCCGGGTCCCAGAACCTTCAGAAACTCTCTGCGGTTCAGGGGGTCGACGGTGGTTTCAGCGTCGCGGGGATCCTGCATCTCGTCAGATATCATATCGATACTCCTATATTCCGGCAGCGCGGCCCAGGGATGACTCCGGCGATTTTACCGCAAATCGCTCCCCGGCATCAAAATTCGTGTTATCCGCGACCGCTTTTTCATTTTCCTGTTGACTATCAACAGAACTCTCAGCTAAGGTGATTTGTAGACAATCAACAGATCCAAAGGAGATATCTCCATGACCACTGAAAAGGCGGATGTCTTGCAGGGAACCCTCGACCTCATGGTCCTGAAGACCCTCGAGACGCTGGGGCCCACGCACGGTTACGGGATTGCCCAGCGGATCCTGCAGATCTCGCAGAACGTCCTGCAACTCAATCAGGGCACGCTCTATCCGGCCCTCCTGCGGCTGGAGCAGCGCGACTGGATCAAGTCCGAGTGGGGCCGGTCGGAGAACAACCGTCGCGCACGCTATTACAGCCTCACGCGGGCCGGACGCAAGCAGCTGGAAGTCGAGACTCAGAACTGGGAGAGAATGACCGGCATCATGGCACGCCTGTTTCAGGCGGAAACCTAACTCGGGCTATTCATGAATATGCGACCAAAATGCAGTTTTGGACGCGGAAAGACGCTGACAAGCGCCGACGGTTCGGCTTTGGTCGGCGTGCAGGAGCTCCTGCCCGCGTTCATCCGCGTACAATTTTGTTGCTTTTCACGGACGTGAGCTTCTGCTTTATGAATGATTCAGGCTCGGGGAATGCCATGGCCTTGCTCCGTGAGATTTTGTGCCGGTTGCTGTCGGTCTTTCGGAAACGAAAGCAAGACGGGCGACTGGACGAGGAGCTCCAGTGCCACCTGGAGATGCTGATAGAGGCTAGTTTGCGCGCCGGCCTGTCGCCTGAGGAAGCGCGGCGGCAGGCGCGTTTTGCGCTCGGCGGGCTGGAACAGACAAAAGAGGCGTATCGCGACCAGCGGGGAATTCCTTTCATCGAGACCGCGCTCAGAGACCTTCGCTATGCCTTCCGGCTGATGCGCCGGAGTCCCGGGTTTACCGCAACCGCCGTGCTGACGCTCGTGGTGGGCATAGGCGCCAACACCACCGTCTTCAGCATAGCCGATGCGGTCTTGATCCGGCCTTTGCCCTATCGCGATCCCGACCGGATTGTGGCGCTCGGTAACGACAATCGCATCATGGCGCAGCGGGAGTTTCTCGACGAGGAGATTTACAGGGCCCTGCGGGAACGGTCCGACACCATCGCCGCCGTGGCCCAGTTTTATGTTCAAAACCTCGAATTGACCGGGGCCGGGAATCCGGAGACGATCGTTGCCGCTTATGTTTCACCGTCGATTTTCAGAGTTCTCGGGGTGCGCGCGCAGTTTGGCCGGGTTTTCCGTGACGAGGAGGAACAAAAAGGGAAGAGTTTCGTCGCCTTGATTGGCCATGATCTCTGGATGAAACGGTTTGCCGGCGACAAATCGCTGATGGGAAAGGTGGTCACCCTCAGTGGCAAAAGCTATGGGATCGTTGGCGTCATGCCTCCGAAATTCAGCTTTCCCGAGGGCCAGGCCCAAATATGGGTTCCCATGGTGCCGCAGGGCCGTGGATACATGTGGCGTGCCATCGCGCGTCTCCGCGACGGGATCACGCCCCAGCAGGCTCTGGCTGAAGTCAACGCGATCAAACATGCATTAAGCCCGGGGTCGTACGGCGAGGCCGGCCCCAGTGTTGTATATCTGTCCCCGCTTCATGACGTATTGGCCCGAGAGACCCGGGTGGCCCTGACCGTTCTTTTCACGGCGGTTGCAGTGGTCCTGCTCATCGCTTGCGCCAATCTGGCCAATCTTATGGCGGCACGCTCCCGAACCCGGGAGAAGGAATTCGCCATCCGGACTGCACTCGGTGCCACGCGAGGGATGCTCATACGCCAATCGCTTGCCGAAAGCCTGCTCCTCTCGCTCCTGGGTGGCGCACTGGGGAGCGTCTGGTCTTATTGGGCAGTCCGTTTGTTTGTCGTTTTCAGCCCCATGAAGCTGCGCAGCGAGTCCGTGATCGGACTCGATTTCAGAGTGCTGACCTTCACCGTGGTTGTTTCAGTCCTGACCGGCGCGTTCATGGGCATCTTTGCGGTATGGGAGGCCTCGAAAACCGACGTGCAGGCCATTTTAAAGGATGCGAAGAGGTCCCTGATGTCGGGATTCGGGCTTCGTTTGGGAAGGGGTGCGCTTGTTGTCTTCCAGGTCGCCGTCGGGCTGACGCTGATGGTTGCCGGCGGCCTCATCGTGCACAGCTTCATTGCGCTGATTTCGGTCGATCCAGGGTATGAACCAAACAATGTTCTCACCGCGGAAATCCGTCTTCCGGATGCAGGATATCCGAAGCGGCCGCAGCAGGCCGCTTTCTATCAACAGCTGACCGAGCGCTTGATGAAGTTGCCAGAGGTTGAAGGTGTGGCGGTCGCCGGAACCGGCTTGCCCTTGACCGGCAAGGCCTATGCGACCTTCCAGCCGGAAGGTTGGGCCGAAAACGGTGGGGTTGCGCTTGCAGATTTCGCAAAGGTGAGCCCCAGCTATTTCATGGTCATGAGACTGCACCTTCTTGAAGGCCGCTTTTTGAGCGAGCTCGACACCGCCAGGACGCCCAGGGTCGTGGTCATCAATGAATCGCTGGCGAAACGCTATTTCGCCGGCATGAACCCTATCGGCAAAACCATAGAGAGTTGGAATCCGAAGGACCCCCCAAACTCGATTGTGGGAGTCGTCGCCGATGTGAAGCACTACGGTCTGGATAAGCAGTCGCTCCCATGTCTCTACTATTCGACGCTCCAGCCCGGATCTCCTTTTGGAATCAGCGACGCACATATCGCCATCCGAACACGGGTGAAGCCCGAGAGATTGATTCCTGCCCTGCGCGCTCAGATTGCCCAGATCGACAAGTCCATCATCCCGGAAGGAATCAAAACCATGAACGACCGGCTGTGGGAATCGGTGGCACAGCCTCGTTTCTACACGGTGCTGATGGGGTGCTTGGCCCTGAGCGCGCTCGCTCTGGTTCTGCTCGGCACTTATGGAGTCGTGGCGTACGCGGTCAGCTGCCGCACTCGGGAGATCGGCCTCCGTATCGCCCTGGGCGCGCAGTCAGGCACGATCTACCGGTTGATCATCAGCCAGAGCGTCATGCCCACGTTGCTTGGCATCGGCGCCGGCATCGCCGGCTCTCTGGCGCTCACCCGCTTCCTGTCGAGCATGCTGTTCGGCATCCAGCCCCACGATCCGGCCACGTTTGTCGCTTTGCCTGTTTTCCTGGCCGTAACTGTAGTGCTCGCTTGCTATCTACCGGCCCGTCGGGCGGCCCGGCTGGATCCGCTGACAGCCTTGAAGGAGGAGTAGCCGTCCAACGGCGTCGTAGTGCGGCAGCACCTGCTCCAGTGGCAGTGCCGGGAGAGGGATCGACGTCTTGGGCGGCCTTTCGGGGATGATATTGCCCAGGACGTAGCTTGCGCTTTTCATTCGTCATGTCACTCCTTATCCCGGCGGTCAATCCCGGGCAACGAAGTGAGCAGGCTTTGGGCAGCGGCAAAGACCTCCTCGGGCGTGATCAATTCCATGCAGATGTTGCGCCGGCAGGTTTTTTGCAACGGAGTGCTCTGGCAGGGGGCACAGGGAACGGGATGGCGCACCAAGCGGACGGGCGTGATGCTCGAGACCGGCCGGGTCTGCTCCAGCCTGCCGGGCCCCCATACTACCACCAGCGGTGTTCCCAAGGCCGCCGCCATGTGACAGGGGCCCGAATCCACCGAGATGAGCAGGTCCAGTTTCTTGATGACGGCTGCGAGTTCCCTGACTCGCGTCCGGCCCGCGATCGATTGCACGCGCCCACCGGGCATCTGTCTGCAAATAGCCTCAGTATCCCGCGCATCTTCTGACGAGCCCGTCAGCACCACGCTGATGCCGTCATGATCCAGGAGCATGCGGATCAGTTGGATAAAGCCGGCATGGCTCCAACCGCGCAAACGTTGGGCCTGGAGTTTTTTCCTTCCCTGCGGACCCCAACCGATATGCACGCCGATGCGAGGCTGCGGGAGATCTGCCAGCACCCGGTCCGCCCTGGCCTCGTCGTCGGAGGCCAGCGGCAAGTCCATGTTGAGATCTTCAATTTTGGCATCGTGAATGTCAGCCGCGTTCAGATTGTTGACGATGGCGTGGAGGTTGGGATTAAAAGGAACTTCAGCGAAACTCCTGATCTGGCGCGGGCGCGCTTGCTCGGTCAGGATGCGGTATCGGGGCGCGCTTTCCAGCAGAACGGCGAGATCATAGTCGCGGGCGCGGAGTTGCCGCACCAGGCGTCGCTTTTCGAAGGAAAGGGCCAGCGGCAGGTTGCGGCCGCGGAGCCGATGAAGATGGGACACATACGGGTTCAACTCCAGCAAGGGAGCTGCCAGGTCGGAACATAGAAAATCGATTTCTGCCTGTGGTTGACGTTCGTGAAGCAAACGCAGCAGTGGCGTGACCATCAGAGTATCGCCAAGGGCGCCTACCCTGACGACCAGGATTCTGGCATGTCCGGAAGCCTGCGAAAGAATTTCCGCTGTCATGACAACAGAGTCTACCATGCGAACGGCGCTCCTTGACGGCATGTCTTTGTACCCGAAGGCCGGGAGAACCAGGGCCACCTCGGGTGAAATGCCATGACCGCAATCCATGCGTCTCTCGTTCGCCCTTCCAGAACGCCCATTTCTCCAAATGAAAATCCCAGGCACGCCCGGGGCCGAGCTCTGCCACGCCTCCGGCGCAAAAAGAAGGGGGGCGTTCATCTTCTATTTAGGTGGATGCTGGTAATCTCATGCCGCTGAAATTCAGATTGACTTATGAATTCTGTTACGTGAAGGAGAAACCATGAGTCTGGCCAGAATCAGGTGTGCCGGTGTGTTCCTGTTCGCCATTTGCTTTCTGTTTGTCGGCGCCGTCTCTGCACAACAGAAAGCGGTTCCCAAAAAGGCGGAAAAGGGAGAAACCGGGGAGGCGGGAGAAGGGAAGCTCGCGATGAAGGATCTTCCCAAGGTCGTGCAGGCAACGATCCAGAAGGAGACCCAGGGAGCAGAAATTGTCGGCATCTCCAAGGAAAGCGATGCGGGCAAAACTATCTATGAGGTTGAGACGAAGGTGAAGGGTCACAGCAGAGATATGCTGATCGATGCCAAAGGAGCCCTGACCGAAGTTGAAGAAGAAGTTGATCTCGCCTCACTCCCTGCCGCAGTGCAGGCTGAGATCAAAAAAAGCATCGGAAAAGCCAAGCTCGTGAAGCTCGAGACTGTCGCCAACGGCGCAAAGGTGCAGACGGGCTTTTCTGCCCTGGTGGATAATGCCGGAAAGCAGTCTGAAGTCGAGATGGGGCTTGATGGCAAACCCCTTGCCAAAGGCAAGTAATTGAACTAAACATTTGCTCCATGCGCGTGTTGGTAGTCGAAGACGCCCGGCCGATGGCGGAAACTCTGGCCAAAGGGCTGCGGGAGCGGGGTTACGCGGTGGATGTCGCTTGTGACGGCGAAACTGCGCTGCAGCAGGCGGAAATCAACCGCTATGATGCGATTGTGCTCGACATCATGCTGCCGCGGAGGGATGGGCTTGCTGTTTGCCGGGCTCTCCGGGGGCAGGGATTGAGCGTGCCGATCCTGATGCTGACCGCGCGCGATGCGGTGGAGGATCGCGTAGCCGGTCTTGATGCGGGCGCCGACGACTATTTGATCAAGCCTTTTGCCTTCAAGGAGCTGCTGGCCCGGCTGCGCGCCCTCCTGCGGCGGCATAGCGAACTGCGCCCGCTCCGGTTCAAACTTGCCGACCTGACGCTGGACACCGCCAGTCAGGAGGTAAAGCGCGGTGGGCGCATGGTCCGCCTGACCGCCAAGGAGTATGCCCTTCTGGAATACCTGGTGCTGCATGCGGGCGAGGTGGTTTCTCGGGAACGCATTTCCGATCACGTCTGGGACGAGAGCTTCGATCCGTTTTCGAATCTGATCGAGGTCTACATTCAGCGCCTGAGGAAGAAGATCGATGAGGGTGCGCAGGTTAAGTTGATCCACACGCGCCGCGGCGCCGGCTACCTTCTTCGTGCCCAAGACAGCGAACAAGCCGGTGGCTGACCTCGGCGCCTGTTCCGGCGCTCCGCCACAGGCATGCTGCCGGTGGCGCAACGGCAAGGCGGCTGCAAGCCGCCGCACTGCAAGGCTGGTGAATCTGTGCGGGCATAGCCGAAACCGTGCACTGAGGGTCTGCTTTGATGTGGTTTGGCAAGACGGTGCGCTGGCGTTTGACCTTTTGGTACATGCTCGTTTTGTCCCTTTCGTTCATCTTTTTCGGCGGGGTGGTCAACCACCTGGCCAAGCAGAGCCTCTACTCCCAGGTCGATCGCGAGTTGTCGGATGCCCGCGCCATGGTAACCGGCGCTCTCGACCGTGCCTACCGGGAGGAAGGCAGCCCGACTGCGGCGCGCCTTCTCGATGAAATCGGCGAGCTGGGCCTGCCCTCGCAAATGGCTTTGCAGCTCTCGTTGGCCGAAGCGCAGCAGTACTTTGTCAACGTGCGCTCTCTGCCCGACTCGCTGTTGGCTGCCGTTCGCGACGGGCGCGTCAGATTTGGTGAGCCTGCCACTGTTTTTGACGGCTTGCGCTCGTGGCGCCTGTGCCGGGGCTCTGGCGGAAACGGCTCCGGCTACCAGGTCCTGTTGGCGCGCGACCTCACGCTTGTGGATGCGCAATTGGGAACTCTGCGGCGAACACTCTTCATTGCACTCCCCCTGATCCTCTTGTTTGCAGCAGGGAGCGGCTATTTTCTTGCCGGGCGTGCCCTGAAGCCCGTCACTCAGATGACCGCCCAGGCCCGACATATCGAAGCTCATGCGCTCGAACAGCGGCTCGAAGCCGCAAGCTCCCATGACGAATTTGGGCAGCTGGCGCGGGTTTTGAACGACTTGTTTGCCCGGCTCGAACGGGCGTTTCAACAGCAACGACAGTTTCTTTCGGATGCGGCCCATGAACTGCGCACGCCGGCGGCGATTCTGCGTAGCCAGGCGGATGTGGCGCTCGAGAGATCACGATCCGCAGAGGAGTATGCTGCTACGCTCGCTGCCATGCGTGCCGAGACCGAGCACCTGTCGGCAATCGTGGATGACCTCCTGCTCATCGCCCGGGCAGAGGCTTCCCAGTTGCCTGTGATCAAGGAACCGGCCGATTTGATGGAGATTGCGGACGAAAGTTGCCGCTCGCTGCGTCCACTTGCCCAGAGCAGGAATCTCCTCCTTGAATGGAGTGTGGGAGAAGAGGTGAATGTGCTTGGTGATGCGCGGTTGCTGCGCCGTGCCCTGGTGAACCTGTTAATCAACGCCGTCAAATACACTCCGGAGGGGGGTGCGATATCGGTCCGCGTCAAACTTGATACTGCCTTTGCCGCGGTGGAGGTGGCCGACACCGGAAAAGGTGTGGCCGCGGAAGATCTGCCCCATATCTTTGACCGCTTCTACCGCGGTTCCGGTTACGCCGGCTCAGAGTCGGAAGGCGCAGGCCTGGGACTGGCCATCGTGAAGATGATTGCGGAATTACATGGTGGTCGAGTCGCAGTGGCCGGCAATCCAGGGATGGGAACCACCTTTACCCTTTTTGTTCCGGCAGATCATGGCTAGTGGTTAGGAGTGCGGCGGCCTGCTGCCCTATTGGTGAAAACATTGCATCAACCATGTTGCGTACATTGAGCTTAGAGCATAGAATTGCGCAACTCAGAGCGACGAAGAACTCTCCGGTTAGGATCCGAGCTCTCTGCCCGGGTGATCGGGAAGGATTTCGCGGGAACGAGCGTTCCCGCCATCATACGGGAGGCTTCGAATGAGTAAACGATATTCTCTGTTTGTGGTTCTTTTGTTTTTGGCCCTGGTGGGTGTTGCGGTTACCCAGCCTCAGGCTCCGGCTGCGGGGCCGTATAAATATCTGAAGACAATTGCCGTCGGCGCCGAGGGCGGTTGGGATTACGCGGCTACCGACGAGGCCGGGCGCAGAGTCTATGTTACCCACGGCACCAAGGTCGTGGTCATCGATATCGACAAGGATGAAGTCATCAGCGAGATCACGGATACGCCGGGAGTTCATGGCTTTGCCATCGCGCCGGAGCTTGGGCTGGGGTTCTCGAGCAACGGCCAGGAATCCAAAGCCAGCATCGTCGATCTCAAGACGCTCAAGACGACCTCCAAAGTGGATACGGGTCAGAATCCCGATGGGATTCTCTATGTCCCGGGCGTACAGGAAGTCTACACCTTTAACCGGAGCAGGACCGCCCCCTCGGCCACCGTTTTTGAAGCCAAGACCGGCAAAGTAATAACCACAATCACGCTGCCGGGGACGCCCGAGTTCGCCGTAGTGGACACAAAGGCGGGACGCATCTACAACAATATCGATAATAAGAATGAAGTTGTTGCTATCGATATGAAGACACATCAAATCGTTGCCGAGTGGCCGACCGCGCCGGGCGAAGGCGGTTCGGGCATGGCCATCGATCTGGTGAACCATCGGCTGTTCATCGGATGTGACAACCTGATGGTCATGATGGACAGCACCTCCGGAAAGGTCGTCGGCACAGTCCCTATCGGAGCCGGTGTGGACGCCAATCGGTTTGATCCGGGTACCAGACTTGCCTTTGCCTCATGTGGCCAGGCCGGGAGCGTCACGATCGCCAGGGAAGAGACTCCCGACAAATTGACGGTCGTCCAGACACTGGAAACCGCGAGAGGCGCACGAACGATGACGCTCGATCCCAAGACGCACAAGATTTATCTCGCCGCCGTCGACTATCAGCCGGCGCCGGCGACTCCTCCTGCCGGCACGCCTCCCGGGCGAGGACGTGCCCAGGCGGTGCCGAATTCGTTCAAAGTACTCGTTTACGAGATGGTAGGGAAATAATCCTTGGAGTGCGGCAGCCTGCTGCCGCCTCAGGCGGCGCGCGCAGGACGCGCGCGCCGCGGTACAAGCCGGTTTCCGAGCCAAGGCACCAACAAGCTCGCGCACTCCAAAGAGCGGCTTTGCCACTTCACCGCAAGGAGCTGTATGTACCTCGCACGTGCAAAGGTGTTTCTTATTTCGACCATCGCTGTCTGCAGTGTCTTGACGCCGCCGGTTCGTGCGCAGATCCCAGCCGGCACGGCGCAGCAAGGCATCATTACGATTGATCTGAAAAATGCTCTGGAACGAGCGCGGGACAACAGCCAGCTGCTTCAATCGGCAGCAATCAACGTGAACCTGGCCCGGGAGGACCGTTCTCAGGCCAGGGCAGCGCTCCTCCCGTCGCTGAGCTATTTCAACCAGTATCTTTACACGCAAGGGAACGGCACAAGTTCCGGAGTTTTTGTCGCAAACGACGGCGTCCACATCTATAACAGCCAGGCTCAGGTACATCAGGAGCTGTTTTCGCCGGAACGGATGGCGGAATACCGCCGTACGATTGCGGCGCAGTCGCTGGAGGAAGCGAAAAGGGACATTGTGGCGCGGGGCCTGGTAGCGACCGTGGTTCAGAACTACTATGCAGCCGTGGCGGCGCAACGTAAGTCTGTGAATGCCCAACGCGCCTTGGACGAGGCTCAGCGATTCGTGGACGTCACCGAAAAACTCGAGAAGGGTGGCGAAGTGGCTCATGCGGACGTCCTGAAGGCGCAATTGGTCCTGCAGCAGCGCCAGCGCGATCTTCAGGACTCCCGCCTGGCGGTGGACAAGACTCGCATCGCGCTCGCGGTACTGCTGTTCCCAGACTACCGGCTGGATTTCAACCTCGTCGATGATCTCAACTCGGTGAATCAGCTGCCTCCCTATGATGAGGTTGAGTCACTGGCGAGGCAGAAGAGCCCGGAGCTGCGGGCCGCCGAGGAGAGTATCCGCCAGGAGGAGTTCGCCATCACTATTGCCCGTGCCGCCTACCTCCCATCGCTCAGCTTTGACTATTTCTTCGGCATCAATGCGAATCAGTTTGCCACCCATGACCCGGAAGGCAATAACCGCCTCGGTTCCGTGGCCCAGGCGACACTGAACATACCTGTCTGGAACTGGTGGACGACGCGAAGCAAAGTCCGCCAAGCCGGCATGCGACGCCAGCAGGCGCAGCTGGATCTCGAGTTTTCGCGCAAGCAATTGATTTCGACACTTCATTCGTTATATCTCGAAGCACAGTCAGCGCAGGCGCAGGTGGATTCTCTGCGGCGCTCGATGGAGGTCGCCACAGAAAGCCTCCGCCTCACGAATCTGCGTTATGAGGCGGGCGATGTGACTGTACTCGAGGTGGTGGACGCCCAATCGACTCTGGCGCAGGCGCGCAATGCCTTCGACGACGGCCTTTCACGCTATCGTCTGGCTCTCGCCGGTATCCAGACGCTAACAGGAACCATTTAGCCTATGCCGAACTATCCCATGCAGAAACGAATCATGACCGCAGCGGCATTGTGGATGGTATGCCTGGCCGCCGGTTGCTCTCAGAACGCACCGCAGGAAGCGGAACCTGTAGCTCCCGTCCAGACGGCTACGGTCCAGCGCGCTTCGATCGAACGGATCATACAGGCGCGGGGGATCTTACATGCCTTCGACCAGGCTACGGTGATCCCGAAGATCACGGCTCCGATTCGCGAGCTTTATGTGAACCGCGGGGCGCACGTCCGCAAAGGCCAGCTGCTTGCCGTGCTCGAGAACCGGGACCTGGCTGCAGCCGCTGCTGAGGCGAGAGGATTGGTCGACCAGGCGGCTGCCAGCTACCAGAGCATGACCGCGGCATCGTTGCCGGAGGAGCTCACGAAGGCGCAGACGGATGTGCAGTCCGCCAAAGAAGCGCTTGATGCGGCACAGAAGCTCTACGAAAGCCGCAAAGCGCTTCTGGAGCAAGGTGCGCTGCCGCGCCGGCAGGTCGATGAGGCGAATGTGGGCTTTGTCCAGGCACGCAGCCAGTTCGAGGTCGCCGAGAAGCATCTCGATGCTCTGCAGAAGGTGAGCAGGGAAGCCGAGACCAAACAGGTGCAGGCTCAGTTGGAAGCAGCCAGAGCGCGCAGCCAGGGGGCGGAAGTGCAGCTGGAATACTCCAGGATTCTCAGTCCGATCGACGGCGTCATCACCGAACGGCCGCTCTATGCCGGTGAGATGGCCGGCGCGGGTACGCCGCTGCTTACCGTGATGGATATCTCCCGCGTAATCGCTCGCGCCAACGTGCCGGCAGAACAGCTCACGTTTCTGAAGGCAGGCAATCCGGCTGCAATCACCGCGCTGGATTCGACCGCAGAGCTGCGCGGGAAGGTCACCGTGGTCAGCCCGGCCCTGGATCCCAACAGCACGACTGCCGAAGTCTGGGTTGAGGCGCCGAACCCGGGTGAGCGTTTCAAGCCCGGGGCTTCCGTGCAGGTTTCGATCCTGGCCGAGACGGTCTCGGATGCGGTTGTAATTCCTCTGGCTGCCATCCTGCCGTCCCAGGAGGGCGAAAACATTGTCCTGGTCGTCGGCTCCGATTCGCTGGCTCACGAAAAGAAGATCGAGACAGGGATTCGCCAGACCGACAAGGTGCAAGTCCTGATGGGACTCGATCCGGGCGAGCAGGTGATCGTTGTAGGCGGGCTTGGGCTGGAGGATAAAACGAAAGTCCGAGTTGAGAAGCCCGGCGAAAAGACCGGCGAGCAGATTGAAAAAAAGGTCGACGAGCAGCCCGGCAAGAAGGCCGACCAGAAAACCGACGAGAAGACCGACCAGCATGATTGAAAATCATAAAGCCCAATCGCAAGTTGGAGACACTCCTGCAGCGGAACACTGGACCGCACGCCATTCAAAGCCGATCATTTTCGTGATCCTGACCTGTGTCGGGGTCGGAATCTATCTGGCGTTCACCATTCCCATAGCGGTATTCCCGTCGACGGACTTTCCACGCGTCATCGTCGGCGTCGACAACGGCGTGGCGCCGATCGACCAGATGCTGGTCACGGTGACGCGCCCGATCGAGGAGGCTGTCAACAGCGTCCAGGGTCTCGAGGCCGTTCGTTCGGTCACCAGCCGCGGGACCGTGGAAGTGAACTTGTTCTTCTCCTGGCAGGAGGACATGTTCCAGACGCTCAACTTCGTCAATGCGGCCCTGGCCGAAGTCCGCTCCTCTCTGCCGCCGGCAGCCAAGATCACCGCCAACCGGCTGACGTTCGCCGCCTTTCCGATCATGGGATACAGCCTCACGTCGGACACCGTGCCGCAAACCAGGATCTGGGAGCTCGCCACCTACGAACTCAGACCGCGCCTGAATCGCCTCAGCGGAGTATCCACGGTCGTGGTGCAGGGCGGTCAGGAGCCGGAGTTCGAGATCAGTCCGGATCCGGCCAAGCTGGTAAGCACAGGCGTGACCGTCCCCGGCATGCTCGATGTGCTCCGTGCCACCAACATGATCGACTCGCCGGGAATGATGGAGCGCCATCACCAGCTGGTGCTCGGGCTGGTGAGCGGCCAGGCGCATGGTCCGGAGGATATCGCCAACATCGTGGTCAAAACGACACCGGCCGGGGTACCCATCCGCATAGGCGATCTCGCGCAGGTGAAGCCATCGTATAAGCCCGTGTATACCGTTGTTACGGCGAACACGAAACCCGCCGTGCTGCTGAGCATTTACCGCCAGCCGATCGGCAACACGGTCATGGTTGCCAATGAGGTGCACAAGGAAGTCGAAAAGATCCGTCAGACGCTGCCGCGCGGAATCGAATTGAACTCGTTTTATGATCAATCGGAAATCGTGAACGACTCGATCAGGAGCGTGCGCGACGCCATTCTGATCGGCCTCGTGCTGGCCTCGCTGATTCTCGTTTTGTTCCTGCGCGACTGGGGCACTTCGCTTGTGGCCGGGCTCGTGATCCCCGCGACGGTGGCGATCACTTTTATCACCCTGCGCGTCATGGGCGAAAGCTTCAATCTGATGACACTCGGCGGATTGGCCGCTGCCGTCGGCCTGGTCATCGACGATGCCATCGTTGTCGTGGAAAACATCATCATGCACCGTGACTCGGGGCAGAGCCGCGGGGAGGCGGTGCGCAGCGCCCTGCGCGAAATCAGGATACCTCTGCTGGGGTCGACTTTTACGCCCATTGTCGTCTTCCTTCCCCTGATCGCCATCACCGGCGTCACAGGCGTATTTTTCCGCGCCCTGGCCGTGACGGTGGGAATGGCGCTCTTGACTTCGTTGGTTCTGGCCCTGACCTGGACGCCGACTCTCAGTCACTACTTGATCCGAAAACGCAGCGGCGGGCCCGGGGCGGCCGCACCGAAAGAGGACTCTCGTGCCGGTACGGACCAGGCGGAGGTCGAACAACAGCTGGAAGGGGCACGGTTCCTGGCGGGTCCGCTGCGCATTTATAAGGTGGCGCTGCGGGCCGCTCTCGAGCATCCGTGGGTTGTCGGCTTCCTGTGCCTGGCTCTCGTCGTCGCCTCGTTTTATTGCTATCACACGCTCGGAAGTGATTTGCTTCCCGGTATGGACGAGGGCGGCTTCATTCTCGACTACTACATGCCGGCAGGCTCATCCCTCCAGGAGACGAATCGAGTGCTCAACGGGATTGAGGAGATGCTGCGCGCCACTCCCGAAGTGGAAAGCACATCGCGCCGCACCGGTATGCAGCTGGGCCTTGCCGCTGTTACCGAGGCCAATACCGGGGATTTTGCAGTGAAGCTCAAGCGGGAGCGCGATCGCAGTGTGGACGAGGTCGAGGCGGAGCTGAGGGATAAGATTGCCGAAAAATACCCGATGCTTGACATGGAATTCGTCCAGTTGCTGATGGACATGATCGGCGACCTGACAAGCGTGCCGGAACCAATCGAGATCAAGCTCTTCAGCCAGAACGCGGCCCTGCTCCGCGAATGGGCTCCGAAAGTGGCCGATGCGATCAAAGAGATCAACGGTGTGGTCGACATTCTGAACGGAATCGACAACACGATCAGCGGGCCGGCGATCGTTTTTCAGGTCGACCCGACGGTTGCCGCACGTGCCGGATTCACGCCCGAAGAGGTGGAGATGAATACCGCTGCGATCATGCAAGGTGAGGAAGCGGCAACGCCGGTGGTGATCGGCGATCGCGTCTACCCGATCCGGGTTCGGTTCCCTGCAGAAACCCGGTCTTCGTTGGAAGCGATGCAGAACACGATCCTGGGCAGTTCTACCGGTCAAAAGGCAACCCTTGGTTCGCTGGCTCGCCTGACGGAGCTTCCCGGGCAGACGGAGATCCGGCGGGACAACCTGCAGCTCGATATGGCGGTCACTGCCAGGCTGGAAGGATTGAGCCTGGGCGACGGCATCAAGGCGGTCCAGGACACGATCGCAAAACTGAACCTGCCTGCCGGCATCCGCGTGGAGTACGGCGGCGGCTATGCAGAGCAGCAGCGCTCATTCAAGGATCTGGCCGTGGTCCTGATCCTCGCCATCCTGCTCGTGTTCATCGTGCTGCTGTTTGAGTTTGGAGATTTCGCCGCGCCTTTGGCCATCCTTGCGTCAGCGCTGCTTTCCACTTCGGGGGTGTTTCTGGCTCTGCTGATCACGGGAAAGACCTTCAACATCTCGTCATTCATGGGCCTTATCATGGTTATCGGGATCGTGGCCAAAAACGGTATTCTGCTGCTCGATGCGGATCAGAAGTATCGTCGGGAAGGGCTCAATCCCGAAGAAGCCATGATCGCTGCGGGAGAACGACGGCTGCGGCCAATCCTGATGACGGCTCTTGCCACCATCGCCGGCATGATCCCGCTGGCTCTGGCACTGGGTGCGGGGTCTCAGATGCTGCAGCCGCTGGCCATCGCGGTCATCGGCGGCATCGCAGCCTCCATGGTGCTGTCGCTGATGGTCACTCCAGCGGTGCACTACTACCTCACCCGCAGGTAATGAACGAGGAAAAAGGGGATAGTTGGAATTACCGCATTGACCCCGGCTATGGCCCGGGCCCATGGGAACATTCGGAATGTCCCCTTTTCCCGGAGATGATGGAATGACGCGCGCCAAATGACGGGTGGGCGAGTATCCCACTCCTCATTCGTCGTTCGTCATTGCCCGGCCAGGCTGTCGAGGGCGGAGGCGAGGCGTTCCAGACCGGCGGCGAGCATGTCGGTTTCGCCGCCGATCCCCAGACGAAAGTGATCGGGCATCTCAAAAAATCTGCCGGGCACGATGGTGGTATCGTACTTTCCCCTCAGCAGAGAGCAAAGCTGGTCCACCCTGCCGCTTTTCAGCCGAGGGAAGACCACCGTGCCGAACGCAGGCCGGGCACACTCCAGGTCGGCCCGCGAATCAAGGAACCGATTGAGCAGGGGGCGATTCGCCTCCAACAACGCGCGGGCGCGGACCGCAATTTGAATCAGACGCTTCAGCGCCACGACGCTCAACCTTTCCGCGGGGTGCGCCGGTATTACGTGGAACAAATCATTCAGGCGCCAGATTCGCTTTGCCAGCTCCGGCTCGGCCAGGATCCAACCGCAGCGCAGCCCGCTCAGCCCATAGGCCTTCGTCAGGCTGCCGGTTGCGATGAACTCCTTCCCGAGATGAAACGAAGAGCGCGTGGTATGACGCGGTGTTTGAAAGCACACTGCTTCGAGGTAAACCTCATCGACCAGGATGCGCGCGCCGGTGCGGCGCGCGATCTCTCCCACGCTCTGGAGCGTAACGTCATCCGTCAGGAAGCTGCTGGGGTTGTGCAGGTTTGTAATCACGATGAGCTTCGTGCGCGGCGTGACATTTCGTTCCACTTCCTCGGGATCAATAGGGAAACCGTTTTCAAAGCGCCGTTGAAAACGCCTGACACGGACACCCAGATAGCGTGCGAGGGAAAGGAGGGGATCATACGCGGGTTGTTCGATCAGCACCTCATCTCCGGGTTCGACGATCGCCGCCATTGCGAGATGATTTGCGAGCGAAGTGCCTATAGAAGACACAATGCAGTCGGCTGGGGCTCCTGTTTTTGCAGCCAGGGCCTGCTGAAGCGGCTCATAGCCGTAAAAGCTCGGGCCGCTCAGCTCAATGTCCTCCAGGCTCACTCCAAGCTCGCGCAACGGATAGGACACCACACCACTGGTTGCCAGATTGAACTTCGCGTGCGAGCGCGTTTTCGCCCAATCTATATATTCCGAATTCATTGTTCTTTTGGTGATGTCCAACCTGTTCTCCTCCATTTCCAGAAAAAATAAACGGGCACGCCTGCGAGCATAATCGCCAGCCCGATGACCGTATTCGTCGGATACTTGTAGACCGTGTTGATAACGACCAGCCAGCTGGCCGCGACAAACAAGAGAGTGGTTATCGGGTGACCGGGGATGTTGTATCCGGATGGACGGGCGCCGTGGCCCCGGGCGTCATGGCGACGCAGGGCAAAGATGCACGTCGCGCTCAAGCCGAAGAAAATGAAATCGACCGAAACCACATAGTTCAGAATCTGCTCGTATCGCCCGGAGAACGCGATGACCGCGGCGCACACGCCCTGCAGAATAATGGCGATCGACGGCACCCGCGAGCGTGGATGGACCCGGCCGACGCTCTTGAAGAAAAGACCGTCCTCGGCCATGGCGTAATAGACGCGCGGGGCCGTGAGCATACTCTGGCTGAGGAATCCAAGGGTCGATACGGCAATTCCCGCCGCTATCAGCCGGGCGCCGGTGTCGCCAAGCGCCGACCGCATGACGTCGGTGGCAGGGGTAGCAGTTGATGCCAGGCCTGACGCTCCCAGGACGCGCACGCAAACGAAATTCACCCCCAGATAAAGCGCGATCACTCCGGTCACGCCGATGATCAGCCCTCGCGGAAGATTCTTACGCGGTTCACGCACCTCTCCGGCGATAAAACAGGCAGTCTGCCATCCGCCGTAGGCGAACAGGACCGGCACCATGGCGGCGCCTATGGCGGTCAGCAGATCGAACGAGGCCGGGCGGTCAAGCACGGGCCCCGCGAAGGGGGGCACCCCCGCGGATTCCCCCGCCAGCAGCAGGCCGCACGCGACCAGTGCAGCGATCGCCAGGATTTTCATGACCATCAGAATGCTCTGGGTGGTGCTGCCTGCCTTCACGCCGAGACAGTTGATTGCGGTGAGCACACCCAGCGTGAGCGCGGCGATGAGCCACTCCGGCAGTGGGGCATGAGTGAGTTCGACATAATAGCGCGCGAAGGTGACCGCAACCGCAGCCATGCCTCCCGTCTGCGTGACCAGCAGCAGCGCCCAGCCGTAAATGAATGCGGCCAGCGGATGATAGGCCTCGCGGATGTAAGCGTACTGCCCGCCCACCTGCGGCCGCCGCGCCGAAAGCTCGGCATAGACGAAGGCACCGGCGAGCGCAATCAGGCCCCCGATGACCCAGACGCCCAGGATCAGTGCGGGGCTGTGCACCTGCCGTGCGACCACGTAGGGATTCATGAAGATGCCTGAACCCACGATGCCGCCCATTACGATCATGGTGGCGTCGAAAAGACCGAGCCGGCGCGCCAGTCCTGGCGACGGTTTCACGGTAACCGCTACATCCGCCTTCATTAGATCCCGCTCCGCAACTGATATTCCGTGCTTCTCCACATGCCGTCGATGAAAGCCTGGGCGCCGACCGCGGGATGGCGCGGATCAAAGATCGTTTTCACTCGACAGGGGCTCGCCGGTCCAGGTTGTTCCCCATTTCCGGATTGAACGGCTTCAACCAGGGGCGGGGCTCGCAGGCCGTTGCCCGGACTTCAATCGTCGCATCTTTCAAGCCCTCGGATACGGCCTTCAATTGGATGATCCCGGGCTGGCGCGTGGACTGGACGATGACCTGGCATTTGCCGTTGAAGAGGCTGCGCTGCCATGTGCCGGTGAGGAACTTGTCTGCTTCGTGACTGCTGGGGTCGCCATTGCCGACGCCCAGGATCCTCCCGCTGCCGCCGAGCTCGAATCGGATCAGGTTATTTGCGACCGGAACCTCCCGTCCTCCCGCGTCGAGAACCGTGACATTCGCGACGCTGACATCTTCGCCGTCCGCGAGAATGGAGGACCGGTCCGGCGTAAGCAGGATGCTTGCCGGCGTGCCTGTTGTTTCGACCTTTGTGGTCAGGCTGCGGCCCCGCCGGATTCCTCGCGCCTCGAGCGTCCCCGGCTCATAGGGCACTTTCCATTCGAGATGGGAGTTGGGCTCCATTGTCTTCCTCCCCAGGCTTTTGCCGTTGAGAAAGAGCTCCACCGCTTCCGCATTGCTCTGGCACCAGACATCGATCGGCTGCCCTTCCTTTCCCGGCCAGTTCCAGTGGGGGTAGACATGAAGAACGTCCTTGTCCGACCACCAGGCCTGATAATAGTAAAAGTTGTTCTTCGGGAAGCCGCACATGTCCATGATGCCGAAATGCGAGTTGATGCAGGGCCAGCTGTAGGGCGTCGGCTCGCCGCGATAGTCGAAACCGGTCCACACGAAGCCGCCGGCTAACCAGGCTCTCGCCGCAAAAAACTTCCACCACGTCTCCGTTCTTGATCCCCACGCAGGCGCATTCGCGTCGTAGTCGGATACGTACCCGCGTTCCTTGTCATTGGCATAAATGCCGCGGGTGCAGACGGTGCTTGCCTCCTCACTGCCCAGCAAGACCTGCTCGGGGTGGTCCTGCCGGTATTTATCGATGGAGTCCGTATAGTAATTGAATCCGCGTACCGGTATGACGCTATTGATTCCTTCATACCGCCCCCCGTTGTTGGCCGCGTAAGTGGAGAGCCGCGTGGGATCCAGCTGCTTTTGTCGCCGCAGCAGCGACTCGGCCAGTCTCCTTCCGGTATCGGTGTTTTGGATCCCGGATTCCTCGTTCCCGATGGACCAGAGAATTACGGATGGATGGTTCCGATCTCGAAGAATCAGCGTTTCGAACTGGCTCATCATTTCCGGGCTGCTTCCGATCAGCCGGTTTTCGTCCATTACGAGCATGCCCAGCCGGTCGCAGGCATCGAGCAATTCGTTGGTGGGCGGATTATGACTGGTGCGATACGCGTTGTCGCCCATTTCTTTGAGGCGCTCGATGCGGTAAAACTGCAACCGGTCCGGTAGAGCGGAACCCACCCCGGCGTGATCCTGATGATCGCACACTCCCTGGATCTTGACCGGCTTTCCATTGAGGAAGAAGCCCTTGTCCTTGTCAAAGAGAATGGTGCGGATGCCAAACGAGGTCGTCACGTTGTCGAGGGTCCTGCCCTGGGAGATCACCCGGGTCGCGAGCCTGTAAAGGCGGGGAGTTTCGAGCGACCAGAGTTGGGGATTGGTCACCGCGATTTCCTGCTTCAGGCGCCGGCGCTCCCAGCCGGCAAGATGAACAGCTTTGGCAGTCGAGATATGGACTCTTTTCCCCTGAGCATCCAGCAGATCGGACTGCAAATCAAAGGTGATATCGGTGTCCAGTTGGTTCCAGACTTCTGTTTCTGCCGTAACCAGAGCGGAATTTCCGTCGACCTTGGAATGCACGAAGACACCGTATTCAGGGATATGCACCGGGCCATATTTGAGCAGCCACACGTGACGGTATATTCCTGCTCCCTCGTAAAACCACCCTTCCATCTGGCTGGCGTCGACACGAACCACCAGTACATTCCTCTCACCGTACCGGATATAGTCGGTGACATCGAATCCGAATTCACCGTAGCCGCTCAGGTTGCGGCCGATGTAGTGGCCGTTCAGCCAGACGATGGAGTCGCGGAAGACACCGTCGAATCTGACGGCAATCCGTCGTCCTTCATCGGTCTTGGGTATGAACAAGGCCCGGCGATACCATCCGATCGTTGTCTTGGGGAACTGCCTGCCGATCGGTTTGAACCCATGATCCTTGACGCTGTTGTCACGCACATTGACAAAATTCAACTCTACCGCCCAGTCATGAGGCAGATCGACGGTTCGCCACGCGCCGTCGTCGAAGTTCGGGGTAATGGCTCCGGCGGCTTCGCCGGCTTTGGCGAAGAGCTCGCCCGATCCGTAGCCGAAGTCTCCCTTTATGTCCGCAGCATCGCCGAGGGCGAACTTCCAGCCGACGTCGAGGAGAAGCCGCTCGCGCGCAGGGGCCGCTGCTGCGCCAGCCGCCGGTGCTTGAGCCTGTCTGCTTTGAGGATTACCGGCGAGATAAGAACCGATTGCCAGAATCGGCAGTACTGCTGCACCCAAACGAAGTCCTGACCGAGCCATCATCTCACTCCTCCTTTTTGCCAACTCCCTCGCGCGCCGAAGGCGCTTGAGAGTGCGGCGGCATGGCGCCGCTTCGATTGAGCAGCAAAGGGCGGTGTCGTATTCCGCACTCCAGGCTGTTTCATTTTCTAAGCCGGGCGCGGCCGATCAACTGGCCTCCCTGGGTTTCGACATCCACCATTAAGACTCGTCCCTCGAAACCTTCCTGCCAGGTGATTTGGGTGTAGATACGATAGCCTTCTTTCCGTCCACCCGTGACTGGGTAGTAATTGGAAGCAAAAATGACCTTCCCATCGAGATACCAGCGGTGCCGGACTCTCTCCTCCAGCCCCATGGGAGCCTTGATTGCCGTCAGCGCCACGATCTTGCCCGGGCTGGAAGGGATTGTGTCAAGTGGAGCGGAGATCTGGCGCGACCGGATCGACCTCCCGAATTGGGCGTTCGCGAGGGTCAGCGGGGCAGGCGGGATGAGGGGTGGAAAGACCAGGATGATCGCCAGCATCGCGAGCGCCGCTGCGCCCAGTAGCAATTTGGCCGGTCGTCCGCGCAGCCCCGACAATCGATGAAGCATGCTGGCAAAGCCGCCCACCGCCACAACTCCGCTGAACCAGAGAGCCCAGTGATTGCTGATCGACCACAGGACGGGGAGCATGACATTGATCGAGGCGAATAGATTGAACATGAAAAAGAGCGCCGTCAGTTGCCATCGAACCGAAAGATACCGGTCGTATACGACGTCCATGGTCGAGAGCAGAGCCGAAAGCGCCAACAGCCCGAGGAACAGCATGTTCTGCGATCCAAAGGTCGTGCTGGCATAGTAGATGGGCAGGAGGAAGAAAAGCAGCTGCTGATAGAAATTCTTCGTGAAATAGTTGATCGCCAGTCGCACCCGCTCCCGCCATTTGGCGGAAAGCCACGATCGATTCAACAGCACCGGCAGGAACAGGCTGGTCAGCCAGATGAAAGTGATGTGAAAGACGATGAGCCGGAGGTAGGCAAAATTCCTGGACCCCAGCCACATGACCCCGATCCCGAACAGCAACGCCCAGGCGCTGTGAAGCCACCACAAAAGGATTTCATTCCTGCGCAGGAACGGGCCGAGCCGCTGCATCCAGGCAGGAAACCCGCGTCGATTCCGCGTCTGCAGCAGGGAGGAATCCGAAGCCGGGGATGCCGCCGGGATGGCGGCATCATCTGATGACAAAGAGGATGGAGGATGGATCTCCATGGATCAAACGCACCGAAAAACAGTCTGATGATTGCCTGAACAGCCCCTGGACTCTCATGAGTGGGCCCGGAGTGAGTGATCATAGCACAGTGGCGCGTGAGGGGAAATCAGCTGCGAGCGGCAGAAACCAGGAAGCCCACGAAACCGGTTTCGTGGATTTCGTGATCCCATTCGATCCGGGTCGAAAGGCCACGCCGGGCTTCTCCGCCGTCTCGTTTTCCTGCTGCGTTTTTGATCCTTGCCTTCCCGGGCAGCGTGTACAATGCACACGTGCTTCTGACGATTTTACCTTCCTGCAGGAGGAGCATGCTTCGTTGTCCTTTTCAGCTGCCATCCCTGCCGGCGCCACTGGCAGTGACATGAATTCGGGAATCGCGGTAATCATTCCTGTCTACAACGCAGTGCGCGCGCTGGAACTCGTGCTGACGGGCTATTGCCGGCAATCCTCGGGCGGCTATGAGGTGTTCATTGCTGATGATGGTTCGGGGCCGGAGGTCCGAACTCTCGTCGAGGCCTTTGCCCGGAACGCCTCCTTTACGATCAGGTACGTGTCCCAGCCGGATGAAGGATTTCGCAGAAGCAGGATTCTGAACCAAGCAGTGCGTGAGTCTGCTGCAAAGTACTTGATTTTTGCGGATGCCGACTGCGTTCCCCATGCGCATTTCGTGGAAGCCCACTGCCGCCGCCGAGGTCTGCGCACTGTGCTCTGCGGCCGGCGGGTTAATCTGAGTGAGGGGATCTCGCGGCGGTTGACGCCTGGGGACATTCTTGCGGGCAGGCTCGAGCACTTCAGCCCGGCCAGAGTCTTCGATGTGTTGCTCGGCCGCGGCGGCCACTGGGATGAGGGGATGCTGCTTAAAAACCGAGCATTGCACCGTCTGATCAACTATAAAGAACCCACCCTTCTGGGCTGCAATTTCTCTTTGGAGAGGTCTCTGCTCGAGGAAATCAACGGTTTCAACGAGGACTTTGTCGGCTACGGCGGAGAAGACACGGAACTTGAATACCGACTGCGCCTGGCCGGTGCCCGCTTCCGCTGGGTAAGACATCTGGCCATCCAATACCATCTGCACCACCCCTTGCGCGCGGGAAATCAGCAGAATCTCGGCATCCTGGAGCGCACGCGCGCCGAAGGAAGAGCCGCCTGCCGCAATGGCATCAGGAAGGACTTCCAACCTTAGCCTGACTTCTTCCGATGGATATGTGGCGCCGCATACTCTATATTTATCGCCATGAATTGCGATCGTTTTCTGAGCTGGGTTGAGGTAAGCCGGGAGGCGGTGACCAACAATGTCAGGCGATTCAAGGCACATGTCGGCCGCGAGGTCAAATTGGCCGCCGTGGTCAAAGCCAACGCTTACGGCCACGGACTGCTGGAGGCTTCGCGTGCTGTTCTGGAAGCCGGAGCCGATTGGCTCGCCGTCAATTCAGTGGATGAGGCCGCGCTCCTGAGGGGCGCCGGGCTTCAAGCGCCGATGATCTGCCTGGCCTACGTTCCTCTGTCATCGCTGGAAGATGCGGTAGCACTCGATGTGCGTCTGACGGTCTTCAACCGGGTGACCGTTGACCGGCTGGGTGTCATCACCGAGCGGCTGAGACGAACGGCACGGTTGCACCTCAAGGTCGAAACCGGGACCAATCGACAGGGGGTGTGCGGCGAGGACCTGCTGCGACTGGCGCAGGCTGTTCACAGACACCCGAACCTCACTCTGGAGGGCCTCTCCACACATTACGCCAACATTGAGGATGTGACGGAACACCGTTTTGCGGAACATCAATTGAGCAACTTTCGCGAAGCCTGCAGCCTGCTCGCGCACAATGGCATTTCTGTTCCCGTCAAGCACACGGCCTGCACTGCCGCTGCAATCCTGTTCCCCAATACTCTTTTCAACCTGGCACGGGTGGGCATCGGTCTCTATGGCCTGTGGCCTTCGAAGGAGACCAAGATCAGCGCGCTGCAGGCCGGGATCGCGCTGAACGAACTGGAGCCGGCTCTGACCTGGAAAACGCGCATCGCCCAGATCAAGATGGTTCCGTCGGGAGCCACCATCGGATACGGCTGCACTGATCTGGCAACCCAGGACACCCGAATTGCGGTGCTTCCCGTGGGCTACTACGAGGGATACGACCGCAGGCTTTCCAGCATCGGCTATGTTCTCATTCGCGGCCATCGCGCCCCGGTACGCGGCCGTGTATGCATGAACATGATCATGGTGGACGTCACCAACATCCCGGGGACTGCGCTCGAGGACGAGGCAGTGCTTCTGGGCAGGCAGCAAGGGGATTCGGTCTCTGCCGAAACCCTCGCCGGCAAGATCGGCAGCATCAATTACGAGGTAGTCTCCAGGATCAACCCTCAGCTTCCCCGCATTGTGGTTTGATCACCGCCACGACGCCAGGAAACCTTGGTATGTTGGGCGTCATGGAATCCTGGCGCCTTCGTGCTATGATATGTTTTGCCGTTGCCGGCCGCCCCTAATTTCTTAATTGATCTAGATTTTCAAGGCGTTATAGTGGATTTGACTGCTCTTGAAGCCAACCTGGTGGAGTCTGCTACTATGAATGAACGCCTGCGAAAATCGGGGATCCAATTGATCGGCGAAGTCCCCTGGGGCACCCACTTCTGCCAGTTTTACAAGACCAAAAAGGACCTCCTCGACATCCTGATCCCGTATTTCAAGGCCGGTCTCGAGAATCACGAGTTCTGCATGTGGGTGACCTCCGAGCCCCTCACGGAGGACGAGGCCCTGCGGGCTATGAAGAAGGCCGTGCCACGATTTGATCGCTATCTGGACGGCGGGCAGATGGAGATCATTCCTCATACCGGATGGTACCTGAAGGATAACAGGTTCAGCTCCCGGCGCGTGCTCAACGGCTGGGTGAAAAGGCACGATTCGGCGCTCGCACGGGGTTATCAGGGCCTGCGGCTGACGGGCAATACCTTCTGGCTCGAGAAAGACGACTGGAAAAAGTTTACAGACTACGAGGAGACGGTGGACAGCGTCATCGGGCGGTACGCGATGATCGCTCTTTGCACATACTCGCTGGACCGTTGCGGTGCCAGCGAAGTCGTGGATGTCATCAGCAACCACAGATTCGCACTGATCAAGCGGGCCCAGCGATGGGAGCTGATCGAAAGCGCCGAACGGAAGCGCATGGAAACCGAGCGCCGCCGGATCGAAGAGGAGCTGCGCAAGAGCAATCAGCGCCTCGAACTGCTGTCGAACACCGCGAGCGGGCTGCTCATGACTGAGGTTCCCCAGCAAATCGTCAACTCACTGTGCCAAGAGATGCTGCCCTATCTGGATTGTCATGCTTTCTTCAACTATCTCTTCGACGAGCATGAGCAACGCCTGCATCTGAACGCCTGGGCAGGCATTCCGGATGAGACGGCCCGCATCATCGAGTGGCTGGACCTGGGTGTCGCGGTGTGCGGCTGCGCCGCGCGCGACGCCTGCCGCATCGTGGCCGAGAACATCCCTGAAACTCCGGACCCGCGCACCGACCTGGTGCGCTCCCTTGGCATCAAAGCCTACGCCTGCCATCCGCTGTTTTCCGGGGGACACGTAATAGGAACGCTCTCATTCGGCACTCGGACCCGCACTCGCTTTGAGGATGACGAACTGGCGCTGATGAAGACTGTCGCCGATCAAGTAGCCATCGCCATGGAGCGCGTGAATCAATTTGAACGCCTCAGGGCTGCCCAAACGGAGTTGCTGCAGTCACATGAACAGCTCGAGAATAGGGTCCGGGAACGCACAGTTGAGCTCGCCAGTGCCAATGCAAGATTGCGGGAGGAAATCGAAAAGATCGATCGTGCGGAGGAGAAGATCCGGGAGCAAGCAGCCTTGCTCGAACTGGCGCACGACGCTATCCTGGTGCGCGACCTGGACAGCAGAGTCGTCTTCTGGAATCACGGTGCCGAGGAGATCTACGGCTGGTCGAGGGAACAGGCACTCGGCAAGGCGACTCACGATCTCCTCGCAACCCGGTTCCCAAAGCCGGTCGCGGAAATCGAAAGCGAGATTATTCGAGCCGGGCGCTGGGAGGGCGAACTGGAGCACCTCAGGCGCGACGGCCATCGCATCAGCGTCGAAAGCAGATGGACCCTGCAACGAGATGCTGCGGGCAGGCCCTCCGCCATCCTCGAGATCAACAACGACATCACCCGGCGCAAGGCCGGCCAGAAGGCGCTGCAGGCTGCATCGCTATATGCACGCAGCCTGATCGAAGCGAGCCTCGATCCGCTGGTCACCATCAGCGCCGACGGGAAGATCATGGATGTCAACAGGGCGACGGAGATGGCTACCGGGGTCGCCCGTGATCACATGATCGGAAGCGACTTCTCGGAATACTTCACCGAACCTGAAAAGGCGCGCGCCGGGTACCAACAGGTGTATCAGGACGGGTATGTCAGGGATTATCCGCTCGCCATTTGCCATGCGAACGGACAAGTGACGGAAGTGCTTTACAACGCGACTCTCTATCGGAACGAGTCCGGCGAGGTGCAGGGAGTATTCGCCGCCGCCCGCGATGTCACGGCTCTCAGGCGGGCGGAAGAGAAGCTCAAGGTCTATACGGAAAAGCTCGAGTGGAGCAACCGCGAGCTGCAGGATTTCGCCTTCGTGGCCTCCCATGACCTGCAGGAGCCCCTGCGCAAGATCCAGTCCTTCGGTGAACGGCTGAAAATCAAGTATGAGGCGCAACTCGGGCACGAGGGACGCGATTACCTGGAGAGAATGCAGAAGGCTGCCCACCGGATGGGAAGCCTGATCCGGGACCTGCTCGGCTACTCCCGGATAACCACTAACGCGGAGCCTTTCGTCCCGGTAGACCTGTCAATCCTGGTTAACGAGGTCCTGGCCGACCTGGAGGTAAGCATTGAACAAAACGGTGGTCGTGTGGAAGCCGAATGCCTGCCCACGATCGAAGCCGATCCAAACCAGATGCGCCAGCTTTTCCAGAACCTGATCAGCAATGCGCTGAAGTTTCATGGCAACGAAAAACCCCGCATCCGGATCTGCGAGCGTCCCCTGAGCACCGCCCCGGTGGGACGATCCCAGGTCGATTCACGGCATCAGATCATAGTGGAGGACAACGGCATCGGATTCGACGAGAAATACCTGACCCGCATATTCGTTCCGTTTCAGCGGCTCCATGGTCGGGGCGAGTACGAAGGGACCGGCATGGGGCTTGCCATCTGCCGCAAGATCGTCGAGCGCCACGGAGGCAGCATCACGGCCAGAAGTGCTCCAGGCAAAGGCTCCACTTTCATCATCACGTTGCCCAGGAGGCAACCCAAGGGAGATAATGCTTCATGAAGAAACATGGGAAGGCGATCACAATCCTCATGGCGGACGATGATCAAGACGACTGCCTGCTGGTCCGGGATGCATTTGCGCAAAGCCGGCTGGCCAATCATCTGCACTTTGTGGATGACGGCGAAGACCTCATGGACTACCTCTACCAACGAGGCGAATACGCCGATCCCGGCCGCTATCCCCGCCCGGGATTGATTCTTCTGGATTTGAACATGCCCAGGAAAGACGGCCGGGAGGCGTTGCGGGAAATCAAATCGGACCCGCGCCTCCGATCCATCCCGGTGGTGGTGCTGACCACCTCCAAAGAGGAAGAGGATATCCTGCGCAGTTACGACACTGGAGCCAACTCGTTCATCACCAAACCGGTGACCTTCGAGGCACTGGCCGGGCTTGTCAAGTCACTCGGCAAGTATTGGTTTGAGATCGTCGCGCTGCCGGATGGTCGAAAGGGAAACTGAATATGGACGATCTCCAGGTCAGGGTGCTTCTGGTCGAAGATGATCGGGATGATTACGTCCTCGTGCAGAACCTGCTTGCCGAAATTGCTCCCTCCAGATATGTGCTGGCATGGGAACAGTCCTACGATGCCGCGCTGAAGATGCTTGCCAACGGCGCCCACGATGTCTGCCTTCTCGACTACTGCCTTGGCGCGCGCACAGGTCTCGACCTTTTGCACGAGGCGGTCCAAAAAGGCTGCAAAGCCCCTATCATATTGCTGACCGGCCAGGGTGCCTATGAACTGGATCTTGAAGCGATGAGGAGCGGAGCGGCGGACTATCTGGTCAAGAGTCAGATCAACGCGCCTCTTTTGGACCGTTCCATCCGCTATGCCATTGAACGCAAACGGACAGAAGAGGAATTGCGCCAGTCACACCAGCAGCTCAGGGCTCTCTCCTCCAAACTTCTCAATGCTCAGGAGGACGAAAGAAGGTTTATCGCCAAGGAACTGCACGATGGCATCGGCCAGATCCTGACCGCAATCAAGTTCGGGGTGGAGAACAGCCTGCAGTTGGCCGGCTGCAAGACCATGCCGTGTCAGCAGTCCCTCACTTCCGTCATCTCCATGATCCAAAACGGTATCGACGAAATCCGACGCATCTCCCGGGACCTGTGGCCGGCCATGATGAACGAGTTCGGGGTTCTGGCCACCATCGGCTCCTATTGCAGGGAATTCCAGAACATCTTTCTCGGAATCCGAATTGAAAAAGTGATCGAGGTGGCGGAAGAAGAAGTGCCGGATCCGCTGAAGATTACCCTTTATCGGATCCTGCAGGAAGCCACGAATAACGCCGCCAAGCACAGCAAGGGGGATCTGGTCTCACTGACTCTCAAGAAGAACGGCAACCGCCTCGAGTTGAGCATCCGCGATAATGGCCAGGGGTTCGACCTTGACAGCGTGCTTGCCTGGCGAAAGCCCCGCAGAGGGCTGGGCCTCGCCAGCATGCGGGAACGAACGGAGCTCTCCGGAGGGTGCTTTTCGATCGAGTCGGTGGTGGGAAAAGGAACCGTCGTCCGCGCCTCATGGGATACAGCCGCGCAGCTGACCGCCGAAGTCTAGTACGAAAACTCCTTCACACGGTGCGTTCAGGACGCCTTGGCTTGTAGGCAGCCGGCGCTTCGGCAAGGATCCAGCCGCCGGGATCCTCGGCCGGAATGAAGCAGTACTTGGCCGCACAGGGCCAGGTGATGATCGGCTGGAGGCCGAAGGTCATGGCGGGCAGCAGACCTCCCCGCGGCCTCAGGGGCCGCCATAGATCTAACTGCCACGACGGGATTTGAGCCAGGTTTGGCGGAGACACTCGACTCGGATCTGCGGGTCGTTCGGGCTGAACAGGTCGGAACGAAGACGAAACGCGTGGACTCGCAACGTGGCTTCCAGTCTGCCGTGTTCCCGTACATTCATATCGGCGAGATTAGGGGATGCTTCTACGCGGCAGCGCCAGGGTTTGCGCTTCCCGTCGAATTTCTTTTGACTTGCAATATGCTTCTGAATAATATGTTGCTATGAAATCTATGGACTCACGAATTTTCGACCGAGAACTCAAAAAGGGGAGCGCGGAGCTGATGATTCTCTCGCTCCTCGAGGGCAGGCCCCGGCACGGCTATGAGATCAGTAAGCTCATCGAGCAGCGTTCCGAAGGCGCCGTTCGTTTCCGTGTGGCCTCTCTTTATCCGTTACTCTACCGGTTGGAAAAGCGGGGCTGGCTCAAAGGACGATGGGTAGAAAAGGCAGGCCAGCGGCGGCGCCGCTACTACCGATTGACTGCGCAGGGACGAATGGTTCTGGTGGCGCAGAGGCGCGGCTGGAGGACATTCGTGGAGGCGATCAACCGCATCACGGGGATCGAACCTGCCTGATTGGAAGAAGGAGATTGCGGACAGGCTGGCGGTTTTGAGAATCGAGCCGGCGCGAGAGGCGGAAATCATCGAGGAACTGTCCCAGCACAGGGATCTAGAATCCGGCCGCTACCAGGGGGCGATCGTATCGGGAAACTATTTCGACCTGCTGGGCGTCCGCGCTGTTCAGGGGCGGATGTTTCTACCCGAAGAGGATCGCGTGCCGGAATCGCGACCGGTAGTGGTGATCAGCTACAGGTTGTGGACACGCAGGTTTGGGTCAGATCAGCATGTTGTGGGCTCCGACATTATTATCAACAATCGCCACTTTACCATCGTCGGGATTGCCGCGAAGGAGTTCGCGGGGACTGTGATCGGGGTAACGCCAGACCTGTGGGTGCCGACCATGATGCAGCCCGCTGTCTATGACTGGCGCGAGGAAAACACGGAGCGGAAAACGAATTGCCGGGCCGGAATCGTCTTCTGGGCGTCAAGCGATGGGTTCTCGTCAGCCGCGTTGCTCCACGTCCTGGACGAAATTCCCGAATATCTGCGGCATGCTAACCTGATTGAGAGCGGCACAGTCGCGGCATACTGGGAGTGATCCCCGGCTGCTACCTACTGTAGTCCTTTCTCCACAAGCCCGACTAGCACGCTGTGGCCTTCAAAGCCTTCGTTCCCCATTTCCCCCGTTCCCCATTTCCCCCGGGACGGAGAGCATGCTTTCGGCCAGCGGCATCCTGGGCGCCACAATACCGGAGGCCGCTGCTGATTCCGGTCAAAGAGAGATAGGATCCGTTTGCTTTCTAAAATCACGCCTCTTGCTCCCCTGGGGTGTACAGGCTTGCCTGCGCGCCGGCGGCAGACAACGACGTCCACATCACAAGGATGGCGCCGTCACAGCCGATGGCCTACAGTCACGCTCTTTCTCAAAGCTGATTCAATCATCTGATTGAATGACTTTAATAACAATTCAATAATCTGAAGCCCATCCAATTCTTTGGTTCACCGCGACCTGCCAGCTTCGGGTGGCGTGCGTACAATCATTGAATATAGCCAACTTAAGCTATGTGAGAGGAAGCAGAAAATGAGACCCTGCAAACGATTTTGTTGGAACAAATTTTGCTTTTCAATCGTTGAAAATCCATAAGCTGTGAATAGAGGTATTGTGCTAACTAGGAGGCATATGCAACAAAGCACCCAATTGAGAATTCTTTTTTGCCTTTTCGCTTTGGCACTGGTCGTTGGCGGGATCAGTGCGGCGGCTTACGCCCAGACCGTGGGCGGTACGCTGCGGGGGGTGGTAAAGGACGCGACTGGCGGGGTAATACCGGGCGCAACCGTAGTCGCGCAGAACGAAGCTACGGGCGTGAAGTTTGAAACCGCCAGCAGCAGCGCAGGGCTTTACTCTTTTCCCAATGTTCTGGCGGGTAGTTACACGGTTACCGTGGAGCATCCGGGATTCAAAAAGTTTGTCCGCAAAAATATCCCGGTATCTGCGAACCAAGTGATCGAATCGAATGCGACTTTAGAAGTTGGCGCAGTATCGACCGTCATCGAGGTGATCGGTGGGGCCGAGATGGTATCGACGACGAGCTACCAGGTGGGCACAACCGTCGAGGCGAAAGCCGTAATCGATCTGCCCAATTCAGTTTTGGGCGGAAGCCCGCTGAACCTGGCGGTGGCCCTGCCTAACACTACGACGCAGGCCGGAGGAGTCGCCGGGGAGGGCGGAGCCATCGGCGGCAATCGCCCCCGCAACAATAATTTCACCATTGATGGTGTGGACAACAATGATGTCTCGATCACGGGATCGCTGCAGCCCGTGATCCAGGATGCGGTTGGTGAGTTCAATCTCATCACCAATCAATTCAGCGCGGAATACGGACACTCGACCGCAGGGCAGTTCAACATCATCTCAAAGTCAGGCACGAACCAGTTCCACGGCAGCGCTTTTTATTATGGACAGAACCGCCATTTGAACGCGGTGGACAATCTGACCAAGGCGGCGATTCAATCGGGAGATATTCCTGGAAAGCCGCGCTTCGACTACAACCGCCTGGGCGGGACTTTTGGCGGCCCGATCCAGAAAGACAAGCTTTTTTTCTTCGGTGCCTATGAATACAGTACCCGCGGGCAGGCAGCCACCGGCGTGACGGTCCTGAGCCCTACTGCGGCGGGAATGAACACATTAAACTCGCTGGCGGCGAGCCCGGAGGTAAAAAGCATCCTGCAGCAGTTCCCGATAGCGTCGAGCCAAACGGAGACAGTCGCCGTGAACGGGCAGACGATTGGAATCGGGAACGTTCAGTTTTTTGCTCCTGATTTTTATAATCAAAACGATTTCCAGACCAACCTGGACGCCAATTACGGTAAGCACCAGATCCGCGGGCGGTTCTTATACGACCGCTACCGCTCACCGAACCTGAATCCCGATCTGCCGATGCCACAATTCGCGGGCAACTATGTCGGCGACAACCGCAAATTGGCCCTCACCGACATCTGGGCAATCACGTCCCGTGCGGTGAATGACTTCCGCCTGTCCTACTCGCGCTCGGTCAAAAAATGGACGGTTCCCGATCAGTTCGCCAACTTCCCGAACGTTGAGATCGACGCTTTGGGCCTGAACATCGGCCCCGAAGGGAATTCACCTCAAGGAGGCGTTCAGAACACCTATCAGGTTTTGAACAACTTCAGCTACACGGTCGGTCGCCATCAACTCAAGGCCGGGGCTGAATATCGAAACTGGGTCTCACCCGGCGATTTCCTGCCGCGCGCGCGTGGCGAGTGGGACTACTCGAGTCTGGATCGGTTCATCAACGACCTGGTGCCGAACGGCCTGAATGGCGCTCTTCGGGGAGCGGGCTCCGGGTTCTTCGCCGGCAATCAGCAGGCGTTCTACTGGTTCGTACAGGATGACCTGAGGGCAAGCAAGAACCTCACCCTCAACCTGGGCGTGCGCTACGAGTACACGACCAATCCAAGAGACGCCAGCCTGCAGACTCTGAATTCCAGCGCCTCCCTGGCCGGCGTTTTCGAATTCAACAAACCCAAGACCGACAAAAACAACCTCAGTCCGCGCGTCGGATTTGCCTATGCTCCGGCTTTCGGCAGCGGTTTCCTGAAAAAATTGTTCGGCGAATCCGGGAAGTCCTCCATCCGCGGCGGCTTCGGCGTGGCTTACGATGTAAACTTCCAGAATCTGGTCCTGCTGCAGCTGCCGCCTCAGCTCCAGACCGAGCAGAATCCTAATATCACCTGCGGATCAGCGAATCCTCCTGCGTGGTGCGCAACCGGGAGGGGATTCCTGGCAGGAGGCGGGCTGCTTCAGATCAATGTTCCGCCGACGACGCAGGCAGCCGCCCGTTCCGCAACCCAGTCCCTGATTGTGGATCAAGTGGCGCCGAAGACGTTGACGTGGACTCTGAGCATCCAGCGCGAGCTTGCTCCGAACTGGGTGTTGGAGACGCGTTATATGGGCACGCGCGCGATGAGCTTGCCTATCCAAGTGCGGCTGAATGCCATTTCAGTCTTCGAGAAACACCCGAACCTGGTGTTGCCTACGTACTTCTCCAATTCAGCCATCCCGGTTACGGTGTCGCCGACGGCTACGAGCCTTAACGATTTTTATAATGCCGAGGATCTTCGTTACACGGCCCAAGGGTTCGATGGCGGCTTGGTCACCGCATTCCCACCGATCGGGAACTCGGTCTATCATGCGGGCTCTGTCGAACTCAATCACCGGTTTGCCAAGGGACTGATGGTATTGGCGAACTACACCTGGAGCCGGACGATCGACGACTCCACGAATGAACTCTTTACCAGCCGTGTCAACCCTCGCCGTCCGATGGACTCCAATAACCTGAAGGATGAGCGCGGGCTGTCGTCACTTGATATGCCGCACAAGTTCACTGTTTCCTGGCTCTATGAGCTGCCGAAAACGCGTGCCGCCAATGCCTTCGCCAAGAAGATCTTGGACGGATGGCAGATCAACGGCAGCTTCATCGCCGAATCAGGCCAGCCCATAACGGCGCTTTCCGGTCAGGATGCCAATGGTGACTTCGACACGGCCGGCGACCGCGCTCTCATAAACCCGAACGGAACCGGTCTGACCGGCTCCGGCGTGAATTTTGTACTGCGGGATCCGGTCACGGGGAGGACGTCTGTCGCCACCGCCGAACCGGATGACGCAACACTCGTGGTCGGATATGTGGCCATAGATCCGAGCGCCCGTTTCGTCGTGGCCATGCCGGGAACCCCGGATAGCGCCAACCGGGTCGGCCGCAACACGATCCGCTCCCTCGGTATCAACAACTGGAACCTGTCCGCGTTCAAGAATTTCAACCTGACTGAAAGCAAGTACTTCCAGTTCCGAGCCGAGTTTTACAATGCATTCAACCACCGTTCACACAGTCTTGGACTGCCTACATACCAGCAGTCACTTGACAACGCCTTGAGCTCAACTTATTCAAACGTGTCATCGCTGCAGTTCCTGGATGCCAGCCAGTTCAGCGGCGGCAGCCGGACCATGCAAATGAGCCTGAAGTTCATTTTCTAGCAAGAAACCTTCAGATCAGACAAGAGAGGGAGGGCTCCCACCGGGAATCCTCCTTCTTTTTTGTCATGCCAATCCACAACCCGTCATCTTTCGCAGCCTGGTCCCGGAGTTGTATCAGGATTTTCAGTCCTGAATTTGCGGGGCTTTGGCGGCATTCACGGGGATTACCGTGAGCCGGTTTTAATTTTGCACAAGGGCTATTGCTGCGAAGGTTCCTCCGTTCTGGCCGCGCAGCACTATCGATCCTTTGAACTGCGATAGAGTCAGATCCTGATCCAGAAACTTCGCAATTTGCTGCCGGGGGGCGAGCGTGATGGTTGTGCTATCGTCAATTACGTTCCCGCTCTGATCTACCGCCGCCAGCTTGATAGTGATGGTTGTATCCCCGGTGTTTGAAGCTGCGTAACCGACGCGCTGTTCCTGGCTGACGTCGTAAGCCACGGGTATTGTGGCATATTGTGCCGGTTGCGAAGGGAGAACCCCGGCCGTGCTTTGCAGCGCTCCCGAGGAAGCATACTGGAAGGTGGCGACACTGTAGAGTGATCCGCCGGTGCTGTCGATTTGCGCCCATCCTGCGCGTACTGCATCATTGATGCCAAGCGATGTTGTGGTTATGAATCCTACGCCCCCCGGTGGTATCGCTATCGGGAACGCGGAGTCTGCCAAGTGCCGGCTTGCAGTGCCGGGGTTTTCTACCGTGCCGTTGACCGTGAGCGGATTGCCTTGCTGATCCGTAAGCGTGAGTGTGCCCGACACCGTGGCCGAACCAGTGTTGCCGAACGTGAATACGGTTGTGTATCCGCCCCCGACAGCGACCTGCGGGACAAAAGCCCGGGCGCCGGCCACGCCCTCAACTCTGAGGATGCGATCATTCAGTGAGTCGGAGATATAGAGGTTGCCGAAGGCATCCAGCGCAACCGCCCGAGGGTAGTTTAACTGTGCGGAGGTGGCTGGACCGCCGTCGCCGCTGAAGCCCCATCTCGAGATCCCCGCAATGGTGCTGACCACTCCGGCAGGTGTGACTTTGCGGATGCGCTCACCTTCGACCTCACCTATGTAGATATTGCCGGCGGCATCGAGCGTCAAAGCATGAGGGCTGCTAAGCATTGCGGAGGTGGCGGGGCCGCTGCCGCTCGTATCTGTTCCGCCACCCGCTGCAGTGCTGATTACTCCCGCAGGCGTGACTTTGCGGATCCGATCATTTATGGTGTCGGCTATGTAGATATTGCCGGCGGCATCCAGCGCGACACCGCGAGGGAGGCACAGTTGTGCGGAGGTCGCGGGGCCACCGTCGCCGCTGAAGCCCATGGTTCCGTTTCCCGCCACGGTGCTGATCACTCCCGCGGGCGTGGCCTTGCGGATGCGATGATTGCCATCGATGATATAGAGGCTGGCGGCGCCGTCGAACGCAACCCGAGAAGGGCAGTATAACTGCGCTGTGGATCCATTTTCCCCGATTCCCAAAAGTATTGTCCCCAGCAGTCGCCAACAGACCGGGCTCATCGTGGTGGACGCTGGTACGATGCGCCCCAGAGTTCCTTAATGTGCCACCAAAATGCATTTTTGGACGCGGAAAAACACTGACCGACGCGGAGACCGTTCGATCTTGGTCGGCGTGGGGGAGCTTCAGCCGTCCTGCGGCGCGGCAAAAGCTCCCGCCCGCGTTTATCCGCGTCCAATTTCGTTGCCTTTCACGGGCGTGCGGTTCTGCGTCATGAATAATTCAGGTTAAGGAATCGGGAAACATGGTCACGGAGGATATCCGGCCCTTATTGAGGAATTCTTTCGAAAACATATACCCCATACAAGGCAAAGAAAGGTCGAAGTTTAAAGGTCGGGACCCATCGATAGCGGAGTGCCTTAAACCCTACGGCGAATAACTCATCATCAGTCCATGTACTACGGTGTTCTTCAAAGGGATTTCCACCACAAGCACCTTGCGGATACTTAGTAATTGGGGTTGAGAGAAGAATGGCCTGCTTTGCCTGACGCATTGCAAAATCCAATATTTCTCTTCCTTGGAACTTATCAAAATGTTCGAGCACGTCCAGGAAAAGAATAATATCGAATTTTCTCTGCTCCTCTTTTATAAACTCTCGGATATCCTTCAGGGTGATCTCGTTATAAAAATCCCAACGTGAGTTCCGATATCGCTCCCAAACCTCAACTCCGGTTATCTTTATATGTGAATCTATTTTTTCTTTAATAAGCTTTCCAAAGCAACCTGCTCCCATGCCCAAGTCTAATATTTCAATCGTCCCCTTACTTATGGAAGCGATCGATTGACGAATATAATTGAGAACCGGTTTTCGATTTGACCAATCACTATACGCCATTGATACCTCCTATAACTGGCCAAACATATAAGACGGAAAGCGGCACACATAAATTCACCAATTCTCATACGGCTTTTATATTGATATTATCCAAGGGCACATATGGTGTCACCCGGTAAAGAATCCTGTCAATAAGAATGTTCTTCACCATCACAGAGACGTGACATCTTCTGCAGGGTTACCCTTACCACAGTGAAGGTCTCCGCAGGTCACTGTGTTCTGAGATAACGGAGCTTTCCGGAGGATCTTGCGAATGGTGATGCGAGAACTCTTGCGCGTACTTCGTGCGTTTCGTGGTCTAAATCTTACTCAAAGGCCATGCGTTTGGGGTCGGCCTTGGCGGGATCGTGCAGGTAGAAGCCGGTTCCTTTGGCTATGACCTCGGCGTAACGCGGCAGGTTGAGGCAGACCAACGGCCGATCCGGGTGGGCGTCAGTCCAGCTTTGCATGACGCCGAGCAGGGTTGAGGTGTGCCTGCCGACGCGGACATCGATCGGCCAACCCTTGGCATCAATGTGCTCGAAAAGCAAGCCATGCTTTCCCGCCTTGACGATGAATTCGTCCTGGCCGGTCAGCAAAAGTTCACGAGTCGTTTTCCCCCTTGTGGCATCCAGGAAGGGTTCCGGGGCCTCGACGAGCAGTGAAGCCGCCTGGGAGAAATCGCCCACCTCACGGTGAGACAGTCCGTGAAGATTCTTGGGCGAAAATTCGGTGCCGATCTTGAAGCCTTCTTCATCGCTGAGCACCATGGAGGCCATGGTCGCCAACTCCAGCCCTTTTTCGTGGGCCACGATCGTGCTTATGACGGGGTACTGCAGTTCCGCCTCGTGGAGGTCGATTACGACATCCACCTTCTCGTTCCGGATCAGCTCCATGAAGGCGTAGCAGGTTTTTTCAGTGAGCGTGCCGTCAGGCCGTCCGGGCCAGGTCCGATTGAGGTTGCGGATGTCCATATAGGCCAGGTTCTGCCGGCTCGGATAATGGATAAAGACCTCGGGATCGGGCCATTGATCCAGTGGGTTCGACCAGCGGTCGCCCATCCGGAACTTCTGTCCTCCCCATGGGGTCGGAATCGTAAAATCGGGCGGATAGGCGCCGCTGATACGGGTGACGGTCGTGGCACTGCGATTGGCGCTGAGCACGACGATCAGCCTTCCTTTTTCCATTGCCGCGTTCTCGGCAAGAATCCAGGCGACCAGCCTCCCCGCCGGTTCCTCCGGATGGGTGCCGCCCAGGACCATGATCGTAGCCCCGGGCTCCTTGCCTTCGAGGAAGTAAACATTGCAGTCGTTCGTGGTGCCGCGCACTCCCGCGAAATAGTCGCTCAGCGCCATAACTTTAGTCACGCCCGGGCCGAGCACGACCGGTTCTTTCAGATGCCGGCTTCGGTAAAAGTCGATCCCCGATGCCATGAAAAACACCAGTCCGATGACGCCAAACACAATCTTGCGGAGGTAGCTCATAAGGCTCTCACTTCAGCATGAAAAGTCGAAGCAGGAACGGGATCAGAACGACGATGTAGAGCACTTCCTTTTCCCAACTCTTCGACTTTACCAGACAATACAGAAGTACGACGGACACATAAGCCACGAGCGCGTAATAAACGATCGTGATGAGATGCGTCAGAACTCCCGACATTGCTTTGTCTCCTCAATCCGAGAAAGGCGGTGCGAGCGTCACAGACCGGTCAAAAAGGCCAGCTTGCTGCTGTACACCACCATCAGGGTCCCCATGATCATGATGATCACGGCCGGAACCGTGCAATACCTGAGAAACCGCGGGTACGAGTCCTTGTAGCCGACGACCTCCACGGTCAACCGGCCGATGATTGCCGTCGGCGGCAGAGCATCGCCGAGCGGCCAGATAATACTCATTCCGGCCAGAGCTACGATCGGATTCAAGCCGGTAGTGTTGAACAGCAGTACCAGCGGCACCCCGAGAACGGGCGCTGCCGCGTACATCAGGACCGATTCCGAGACCGGGAGCACAAGGAACAGCGTGCCAAACACCACCGCGAGCGGCAACGTCACCGCCGTCACCGCCAGCAGCCCGCGCACGCCTGTCAAGGTCATGATCTGCACCAGGATACCTGCGCAGGTAAGGGTTGCGATTAAGGGGAGCAGCTGTTCGATGGTCTGCCGCGAGATTTTGAACAGATTCAGCCTTATCGGCGAAAGCAGATACGATGCGGACGCGGCAAGCAGGAACATCATGGGGAGTCCGACAACCGGTGTCGAGAACGGCAGGCTGCGATACAGGAAAATCAGCCCCAGGAAGATCGCGAACGGCAGCAGCACCCGCAGCCAATTCATCTTTTCGGGCGGTTCAGGCAGCTCTTCGAGGGCCTTGAGGATGTCCGTTTTGGTTCCCTTCCAGCCGAGGATGAAAACAGTCAAAATTGCGCATATCACGCAAGGAATGAGCAACGGCCAAAAGAAACCGACGTAGGGCATATTGGTGCCGGCTGCCGCAAGCATCGCCCACAGGCTCACGGGGGGAGCCGCCGCACTCAAGCCCGCGATCACGAAAATGATCGCCGAGGTCCTGATCTTGGGAACGCCCATATAGTGCAAGACCGTCGCGACCATGCCGCCGACGATCAAGACCGTCACACTGCCGGCGCCCGTCAATGCGCCCGGGACGAGGAGGATGATCGAGAGGAGTATGAGTAACAGCGGCCTGTTGGTGTGAAAACGCCGGAGAATGACACGTACCACGAAGGCGACACCTCCGGACTCCTTGAGTATGCTCATGAAGAGCGTGGCCGTAATGAAGATCAGGTTGATATCGAGATAGGTGATGGCCCCCTCGGCGATGTGCCGCGTAGGAATTCCAAAACCGCCGGCCAGCGCTCCCGCAATCGCAGCCGCGAGCATCGACAGCTCGGTCGAAGGCGTAAACAGCCGTGCCAGGACGTACACCACCACCATGACGCCGAGAACTATCTCGGCATAGGAGAACATGTTCATCGCAGTCGCCTATTTTCCAAACAGGTCTTTAAGGACGTTTTCCAGGTCCATGTTCTTTTCGTACGAGATCATGGGGATGTTCTTGCCTTTGGAAATCGTCGTGAACCGGCCGTCCTCATCCCCCTCCTTTTTGACGATGAGGAGCGAGGATTGCGGGCAGACCGCGTCGATGGTGAGTTCGTCGGAATTGTCGCCGGGTGCGGCGCCCTGGGCGCGCCGCGTCATGCCTTCAATATGTGCACCGATGACTTTGATGTTCGCCTTTTTGGCCGCGGCGATCAATGCCCTGATTCTGGCGATCTCATCGTCGATGGAAACTCCGGCCGCTCCCATGCCTTTCAGGCTTGCGCCCGTCACGATGATCACAGACTTGAAAGGGGCCCCGGCCTTGGTCAGATCGGCCGCCGTCGCGTCCAGCTTGTACACGTAGTCCATCTTCAGCTTCTTGAGAAATATGTCGAATCTGGTGGGCCCCGGGCTCTGTCCGCACGAAGTAAGCAGCACGGGAAGGCCCGCCTTCTGCGCGGGTGCCGCGCCGGGAGCCGCCTTTTGCTGCGCGACCCCGGGTGCCAGCGACACAACGAGCAGAAGCAGCGATAAAGCGACGGTTGTGGCGATCAGCCTGGAATGCGTTTTCATGGATATGCTCCGTCCGTTTCTAAATGCCTGATACCGGCTCAATAGCACCTGGATGATGGCTTCACAGTAATGATCTGCGACGCCTGAATCAAGCGTTTTATAGCGGCAGGAGCCTGCCCGGATTCCACGAATTCCACGAGATCTCTCGTCCCAGACGAACACTCTGGAGCGCTCGACAGCCCGTTCCGGGCAAGCAGGACCAGCGCGATGCGCTGGCGCCTGCGGCGCGGCAAAAGCCCCTGCACGCCGACCCAGAGCGAACGGTCGGCGCCGGTCAGCGTTTTTCCGCGTCCAAAACTGCATTCTGGTCGCACATTCCTGAACTATCCGCGCTAAGGCCTTGGATGGAAAGCCAGCACGAGCAGGAGGGCAAAGTAGGCGCCCGCGACCAGCCAGAAGCTTCCTGTACGGCCGGAGCCGGGAGGATGGATCATGCCCGGTTGCGGCAACGGGATCGGGTCCCACGGAAGCCCGGCTTCCGCTACCAGGCCTTTTATGAAGAGCAGGTGGATCACCGGCACCCCGCGCGCCGACATTTCAAAAAGCACCCCGCGCTCCGATGCCGGCGGCAGCGACAGGCTCGTGTTCAGCCCCGGCCGCACATCCAGCGCCAGGCGGCTCGTCCCAAGGTTGGCGTAACCCCCGCCGCTGTTGATGAAAGCTGCGATCTTCCCCCCTGCAGCGCTCTGATAGATCCGCAGGCGCCTGGATACACTGCTCCCAAGATCCGGTTCATCGAGCAGGGGAACTCCCGCCGCTTGGATCCGTTTCACCAATCGATCCCTGACATCCGCGTCCAGATCGGACCCGACGTCCTTCTCCCCGCCGAGCGATGCAGCCGACGGCGGCACGCTGCAGATGCCTGCGCGCCGCAGGATATCGTAGATGTCGAGAAGATTGAATTCGGGGTCGGTGGCTCCATACGAAGAGGCTCCCAGCGAAAGGATGATGACAGGATGGACATCCATTGCTTTCGCGGCCGCCAGCGACGCTGCCATGAGGGCAGGGAACGATCCGGAGCTGGCGATGGCTATGCGGTCGCCGGGTCTGACGCCGGCCCGTTCCAGCAGGTAGACGATAAAGCCGGCCACGTTCGGGTTGGTGGTGGTCCTCTTGGCTTCGAGTTCTCCGACCGTGGTTGTCAGCGGCGAATACTCCGGGCCGATCAGGCCGGTTCGATTGGGATCGATGTGAAGATCGAAACCGGCACCCTTGCGCTCGCGAACGCCCCTGACGGCCAGGATCGCCTGCTTCATGATCTGGCCGGCCCCGACCACGGCATCGGCATTGCGTGGCACGGCGCCCGAAGGCAGGATCTGCGCAATCCAGAAGGCTGCCATGCTGATAATCCCGGCTATGACAATGCGTACTGTGCGGTTCATCATGCCTGTTCTTGAATGTGGAGGTTCCGGTGCGCACTCAGGTGCGCATCACCCCCAAAGCAGGCGCAGTATTTGCCCCAGGAAGTAAACCACAACCGTGACCGTTACCAGCGATGCTGTTGTTATCAAGATTCCTTGCTTCTCAAGGTTGTTGGCAATCAATCCCGGAACCACCCAGCCGATCACCCGGAACTCGAGGGAGCCGGGAAGGAGCGAGGGGAAAAACCGCAACCACAGAAGCGTCCACGCACCCGCGGTCAGTACCATGAAGACGAATCTCCTGGTTCCGAACAGGATCAGGTAATTCGATGCGAGCTTGAAGCAGAGCAGAGTCAGAAGTGCCACCATCAGCGTGCCTGCGATGCGTCCCGGAGAATGTACAAAAAGTGCGAGATAGCTGGGCACAATCACCCCGCCGGGATAGATCCCCGTTATTCCGACGAACAACAAGGTGACCAGCAAGCCCAGAAAGGATGTTTCATATTCCATGTGACTGACCGGGAAAAATCTCAACTCAGACGTTGCAGCGCACGCAGAGGGACCATTAACCTGAATTCTTCATGAAGCAGAAGCGCACGCCGACCAAGACCGAACGGTCGGCGTCGGTCGGTGTTTTTCCGCGTCCAAAACTGCATTTTGGCCGCGCATTCATGAATAATCCGGGTTGAGGAGATGAGTTGCTTTCTCCGCATGCTCCGCGTCCTCTGCGTTGATATCCTTCCTAACTCCAGCTCCCGGATTCGTAAGGCCGGCCTATGCTGGACCAATGTTCAACGAGGAGTCTGCCGGAACCCTTCATGTTGCCGAAGCCGAAAATGATCGCGGGTTCAGTGGCTTCCGCGCACACAGCTCTCATCATCTTTTCCGGAGGCCCTGCCTTCAGCACCCGCGCTTCCGGCAAACGCCGCCGAATTGCGCCGGAGTGCTCCCCGACCATGAACAACCGAAGGAACCTGCGCGAACCGCCGCCTTTCAGGACGGAAATCCATTGCAGGGTCCTCGGCAGCCGGTCGGCACGCAGGTTGAGGATGCCGATGATGTTTCCGGACGCAGCCGGGAGCATGTCCGTGACCTTGTCGAGGACCTGGAGCGTTGATTCCGGATCGTTGGCGGCAAAGGCGTTGACCAGATAAATGGTACGCTCGGGATCGGTCGGACGGTAGAGCCATACTCCCAGTCTGCCTATGTCATGCTGCGCCTTTCGTATGCCTTCGATGATGTCCTGCTGCTTGACGCCAAGGTGGGCGGCGACGGCGCAAACCAGATCGAGATTCTCCGCGAACTGGAGCCGGCCCAAGTCAGGCGCGCTCCGCAAAAGCGGTGCAGACGAACCGATTGGAACCGGAATCAGGATCGCGTTGCAGCGCCGCGCCTCTGCGCGGAACGATGCGTACTCCTCTCTTGCCGGCAGGAACACCGTCGCCCGGGCGCAGATGTCGAGGCTGAGAACGGAGGCGATCTGCTCTTCCGTCTCGCCCATGGTCTCGGTGTGGTCGCGGCGCACGTTGGTGATTGCCACCAGATTCGGCCTGAGGATCTTATGGGCTTCGACGAAGTGATTCTCGGGATGGATGCTCATCACCTCGGCCACCAGGATGTCAGCCTTCAGCCGCGCAGCCTTGTGAACCAGTTGCTTCTGCTCGAGAATCGATGGGGTCGCGCTCCGGTCCAGTTCGATCTGGCCGCCGTCGGGCAGCAGGATCACGGCCTGCGACCCGGTTGTCTTGGCTACGACACTGCGCCCGTCCTCCCTGAGGATGGAGGCCAGAAGGCGAGCCACGCTCGACTTTCCGCGCGTTCCCGTCACGGCGATGCGCAGGGGAATGCGCCGCTGGGAGCGGCTGAGAGCGATGCGCTCCCAGAGGAGGTAACACAAGAAAAGAACCAGGCATGGCAGCAGAGTGCGCATCGCAGCCGGCGGCAGGGAGGAATTTACAATTGACGATTGACGATTGAATAATCGTCAATCGTCCAAATTATCAAAAGCCCCTGGCAAACATGCCCCAGAAAGTGTCTGCAAGCTCGTTCCACTTGTCGATCGCGGCGCGCGCGAAATCGTTGCTGTAACGAGTGACGAAATCCTGGCACTTCTTGCGTCCCTGTTCGGACGGATCGCTCTTGAGCATGTCCTGCGCGATCTTTTCGATTGCCGGGAGCTCATCGAATGCCCTGGTTTCGAAGTCGGCTACCGCGCCTTCCATGATCCTCCGGGTCGTGCCCCACTTTATGGTGGCGAGCCGGTTCGCTTTCCGGAAAGCCCAGCTCGCCGAATCCTCGCGATACTTCTTCTGGGAATCGACCTCGAAACTCTTCGGCAGCGACAGCACGCCCGAGAAAATCGGGATCCTGGGGCTCTGCGCCGGATTGTCGAAGGAGAACCACGCGATCGCACCGATCTCATCAGGCAGCCAGCCGCGCACCTGGATGATCTGCGAGTAGGCGCATCCGGCTATGGCGATGGTTCGCGGGGCCTGGACCGTGCCGGGCTTGAGTGTGTTCAGCAGATTGATCAGGTCGCCGCCCATCCAGGCGCTGGCCACCGGGCTCTTCACCATCTCCGAACCGTCGGTTCCGGCGGCGGCGCCCCGGCCCGCGCGCCTGGGGACCATAAGATTCCTGGTCGCGTCCATATCGGTCCCTTCGTAGGTTTCCCGATAATATTTCATGACGTCTCTTACCGACATCTGCTTGGCCGGCTTCACGCTGAAGGGAAGCTCCTCGGCATCCCTCTTGAGGTTGAGAGACGGCGCCAGCGTACTCAGGATGTAGAACTCGCGATCCGAGAAGGGCCTTCTGCCGCTGTAAGCCTTCCAGAACTTGAAAGGCTCATCTTTTTTCCACCACCCCATCTTCTCGGCCAGCGAGAAAACGTTGTCGGATGCCATGTAGTTGTCGGGATCCTTGAGGTTGATCTCGCTGATCCTGGGTATGTTTGCGGAAACGCCGACGTGATCATCGGGGATGCGGGCCGCCGCCCAAACGGAACCGGGTTCGCCGGGCCCGCCGCCCATGATTTCGAGCTGCCAGACTTCCTTTTTGTCGGCGATGGTAATGCACTCGCCGCTGTCGCCGTAACCGTACTTTTTCACCAACTCGCCGATCAGGCGGAGCGCGTCTCTGGCCGTCGAGCACCTCTCGAGGGCGATACGCTCCAACTCCTCGATGAGGAACAGGCCGTCATCATTCTCGAGCTCCCGCCTGCCTCCGATGGTTGTCTCCCCGATTGCCAGCTGCTTTTCATTCAAGCACGGATATGCGACATTCATGAAAGCAAAGGTCTCATCGACTTCGGGGATCTCACCTTTCAGAAGCTTGCCTCTCATGTCATCGACGGTTTCAGTGTGCAAGGTGCCCCAGTAGATTTTGTTGGTCGCACCCTTCGGATGCGTCCGGTGAGGCACGATGTTCAACCAGTTCCGGTAATTCCCGTCACAGGTGTGGCAGGTGATGACCGAGCCGTCGGTAGTCGCCAGACGGCCTACCATGATGCTGGTACAGGAATCCGGACCTTCACTGTCCTGCGCCCACCCTATCGAGAACAGGCCGGTAGTGACGATGATAATCGTCAAAAACGCCAGGGTTCGCAAATCCTTGGCTTTCAGGCTTTTCATGGAGCAACTCCATTTCGAATGCCGGATCGTTCCATCCACGGTCCAGGCTTGAGGGATGCTGATATGTAGGTTTGATGATGCACGATCGCCAATCGAGCGCGCGTGCTGACCACTCGGCCGCTCGCGATTAGCAAGCTAGATTAATTGGGTTCAGGATTCAAGGAAAAAGGTGTGCAGAAGAAATCGCAGCGCCGCACAACCTCTTGATTCTGGATTTTGGGTTGCGGGTTCTGGATTGTGGATCGGCTTCGCCACGCTGGAGCGCCGCGGTCCCAGGCGACCTGTGAGAAAAGGCGGCAGCCCTTTCTCGATCGATCGCAACTGGAGCCGGCTGAGACGATTCGCAGTATAATCATCCTGCACCGCAAGACAGAGGAGACACGCGTGACACCAAAAACCAAAATTCTGGCAACTGCCGCCGCTGACATCCGGGCGTTCTGCGCGGCAAACGCCAATGCCGCGCAGGCAGCGCGTTACGCCAAATTCTTCACGGAGGGCTACGACCCGTACGGGATTACCAAAGAGGTCTGGGAAGCCAACCGTCTTCGCTTTTACGAGCAGTACCGTGACCGGCTGGGATTGTCGGATTTCCTCGACCTGGGGGACATCCTCTTTAAAAGCGGAAAATACGAAGAAGCGTCTTTCGCCATAACAACAGTCCTGCCGATGCGGGATCAGTTCACCCCAGAGACGTTTCAGCGGATCGGCGGTTGGCTCGAGTGTGGGGTGCGCAACTGGGCTCACAGCGACGTGATCTGCGGCGATCTTCTCGGCCCCTGCCTGAAGAGCCGCGTGGCAAATCTCGCCGACATGTCGGCCTGGCGCAACTCCGAGACCAAATGGAAGCGCCGGGCCGTCCCGGTCGCCATGCTGGTGTTGCTTGAGAACGGAGCGAAAACCGAGGCGTTGCTGAAGTTCGTTCGGCCGCTCATGGAGGACAAGGAGCGGGTCGTTCACCAGGGCGTGGGATGGTTCCTGCGTGAAGCATGGAAGCGCAACCCCGCGCCGGTCGAGGCTTTCCTCACGGAGTGGAAAGACACGGCTCCGCGGCTGATTTTCCAGTACGCCACCGAGAAGATGTCTGCAGCCCAGAAGGCGCGCTTCCGAAGAAGCTCCCCGGCGAAGAGGCCGGCAGCGGGCAGCCGGCGATAGGATCCAACATCCTCGAACACATGCGACAGGGATGGCTGCACGGGCGCCGGCTTTGAGATCAACCCGTCCAGAGCTGCGGGCCCGACAAATCGTCCGAGGTTCGATAACCACGTTCACGGCGTTTATTCGCGTCCACTGTCGTGGTTCCATTCGATCGCCTGTCGGTGGTACTCTCGGGCTGCAATCAGCTCCTTGGAGACGGTCCATTCTATCGCGGGCAGCAGCGCATGGATTCACGTGAGCGTGTATTGACGGCTCTGCGACACCAGGAACCGGATCGTGTGCCCATCGATTTTTCCGGCCACAGGTCCTCGGGTATTTCCGCCATCGCGTATGCGCGGCTGCGCGAATATCTGGGGCTCGCGAAACTGCCGATCCGCGTTTACGACCCGGTTCAGCAACTGGCGATCGTCGATGAGGACGTCCTTCGCTGTTTCCAGGTCGACACCATCGAGCTGGGCCGGGCGTTTGCCCTCGAGGACGAATGGTGGACAGACTGGGAGCTCCCCGACGGCACGCCTTGTCAAATGCCGGTCTGGGCCAAGCCGGAGAAAGAGAATGGCGGCTGGGCCATTAAATCCCGCAGCCGGCGCACGATTGCGCGCATGCCCGAGGGCGTGCTCTATTTCGAGCAGGCGCACTATCCCCTGGCCGAAGGCGGCGATCTAAGCAGGCTCGATGACGCGTTCCATGAATCGATGTGGACCGCGATCGCTGCGCCTCCCGGTCCGATTGCAGCGGGGCCGGAGGGAATCCGGCGCCTTGCCCAAGGCGCAAAACGGCTGCGCTCGCAGACCGAGCGCGCGATTCTCGGCCTGTTCGGCGGCAATCTCCTGGAGATCGGCCAGTTCTTCTATGGTAACGACAACTTCTTCCTGATGCTGGCCGGCAATCCCGGCCGTGCGCACGAGTTTCTGGACAGACTGGTCGAGATCCACCTGCAAAATCTGGAGCGCTTCCTCGGCGCTGTCGGCACGTCTGTCGATATCATCGTTTTCGGCGACGATCTTGGCATGCAGAGTGGTCCGCAGATATCGCCGAAAATGTACTGGGAGTTCTTTCAACCACGCGAGTGCATCCTGTGGCGGCGCGCAAAGGAAATTGCACCGCACATCAAGGTCAAGCTGCACTGTTGCGGCGGTGTGCGCCAGCTGCTCCCGGGTTTGATCGAAGCCGGGCTGGACGCCATCAATCCTGTCCAGATCAGCTGCCGGGGCATGGATCCGGCAGAACTGAAAAGAGAATTCGGCAACCGGCTTACATTCTGGGGGGGAGGCTGCGATACCCAGAATGTCCTCTTGCGCGGAACTCCCGCGCAAGTCCGCGACCACGTGCGCCGCTTGATGGACATCTGGCGTCCCGGCGGTGGTTACGTTTTCCAACAGGTACACAACATCCTCGCCCATGTACCGCCCGAGAACATCGTTGCGATGTTCGATACGGTCAAGGAGGCATGAAGCCGTGAATGAGAACTCTCGCATTCGCCGCAATCTGGTGGTCCATTCCGGACTATCCCTGATCCTGATCCTCATTCTTGCCGTTGCGCTGAAGCCCGCCCCGCGCCAGTCCGCGAGGAAACTCCTATGGGAGATCGGCAAGCAGGACCTCACATACAGCGAGTTCGCCCTCGCGTCCGGCGGCTATGCAAAGTTCCGCGACGACGGTTTTTATATCGTCGGCCGGTCCGATGCGAAGCAGGATTGGCCCTATGTGCACCCCGGGCCTGACGATTCCTGGGCCGGCGCTCGCCGGCACGCGTTTACCATTGTGTTCGCACTGCGCACGGCGCCTGCCGGCAGCGACTGCAGTCTTCGTGTGGCTCTGGTCGACACCCATCGTGGTTCGCCCCCTGCGGTTGAGGTCAGCCTCAACGGGAGCAGCTTTCAGCAGAAGCTTCCGCCCGGCGCAGGGGATGCATCCATCTCCGGGCGTCCGGAACGCGGTTCGCCTCACCGCTTCAGCCTCGATTTTCCCGCGACGCTGCTCAAGGCGGGCCAAAACGAAATTCGTATAAGCACGATTTCGGGCAGCTGGATGCTCTACGATTGGATTGGATTCGAAGTGCCCGACGGGACCGAGCTGGCGCCCCCCGATTCCACGATCTTCGCCGATGTAACAGCGTACTCCGCGCTCCAGCAACGGGACGGCCGCCTCGAGCAGGAGCTGCGCTGCACCGTGCGCCATTTCGGCGATCCAGTGCCCGCACGCATCCTCGCCAATCAGACGGCGCTCGCGCAAGCCACGCTCAAGGAGGGTGTAAACAATCTCGGAACCAGCATACCGGCCGTGGCGCATGATACCAGGCTTGTGTTGAACCTCGAGGTCGGCGGGCAGTCGTTCGCGACACGCGAAGTCGAGCTCAAACCGGTGCGCCATACGACAATCTATATCCTGCCGCATTCCCACACCGACATCGGCTACACGGAAATTCAAACCGAGATCGAAGACAAGCAAGTCAGCAATCTTCTGAAAGGAATCGCATATGCTCGCCGGACCGCGACGAATCCTCCGGGCGCGCGGTTTGTCTGGAATGTTGAGGTGCTCTGGGCCGCCGACCTCTATTTGCGGCGCCTGAGCGATGCCCAACGCAAGGAGTTCATGGAAGCGCTCAAACAGGGGCAGATTGCCCTCAACGGGATGTACCTCAATGAACTTACCGGATTGTGCCGGCCGGAGGAACTGATCCGCTTGTTCCGGTATGGCACGCGGCTCGCCGAACAGGCGGGTGTGCTGGTGGATTCCGCTATGATCTCCGACGTTCCAGGATATACGTGGGGCTTGGTGCCGGCCATGGAGCAGGCGGGGATCCGTTATTTCTCGACTGCACCCAATTATTTCGACCGCATCGGGGACATCCTTGTCCAGTGGGAAAACAAGCCGTTCTGGTGGGTTGGCCCCGACGGCCGTTCCCAGGTGCTGGCGTGGATTCCCTACAAAGGGTATGCGATGTCGCATGCCATCCCTACCCTCACGCCGGACTTTGTGCAGATGTATCAGGACCAGCTCGACAGAACGGCTTATCCCTACGACATCGCCTACATGCGCTGGAGCGGCCACGGCGACAACGCCGAACCTGATCCGGCCATCTGCGACTTTGTGAAGGATTGGAATGCAGAATACGCCTGGCCGCATTTCGTGATCAGCTCCACCAGTGAGGCGTTCCGCGCATTTGAAAAGAAATATGGCCCGCAACTCCCGCGCGTTGCCGGAGACTGGACCCCTTACTGGGAAGACGGCGCGGCCTCGAGCGCACAGGAGACGGCCATGAACCGGGCGAGTTCGGACCGGATCACGCAGGCCGAAGCGCTCTGGGCGCTGCTCAATCCCGCCAGCTATCCCGCGGCGGCGTTTGAGGAGGCATGGCGCCAGGTTCTACTTTACTCCGAGCATACGTGGGGGGCGTGGTGCAGCGTCAGCGAACCGTTCCGCCGCGAGACACGCGAACAGTGGGCGATCAAGCAGGGGTATGCCTTTACGGCGGACAATCAGACTCGGGATCTCCTTTCGCGCGCGCTTTCGCTGCCTTCGGGAGCGGCGGTCCCAGACGCGATCGACATTTTCAACACATGCTCCTGGACACGCGCAGAACTGGTGGTATTGCCGAAGTTCCTCACGGAAGGTCGGGATCGTGCAACCGACGACTCGGGAAAGCCTGTGCCGACCCAGCGTCTGCGCAGCGGCGAGCTGGCAATGTGGGCGCGCGACGTCCCGCCGCTGGCCGCGAAGCGTTACCATTTGGCTTCCGGGGCGCCGTACGCCGAGGGAAAGGTCAGCGCACAAGGGACAACTCTCGACAACGGCCTGCTGAAGGTGCGGCTCGATGATCGAACCGGCGGCATCGTCGAACTGCGCTTGACCAGCATCGATGCGAATCTCGCCGACAACGCCGACGGCCAGACCCTGAATGAATATCTCTATTTTGTGGGGGACAACGCCGCCGATGTGAAACGGAACGGGTCCGTGCGCATCCGGGTGCGGGAAACCGGTCCGCTCGTGGCATCGCTCCTGGTGCAATCGGATGCTCCGGGCTGCTCCACGCTGGTGCGCGAGGTGCGGTTGACTGCGGGCCAGGACTTCGTGGAGATCATCAATACGCTCGACAAGCAGCGGATCGCCGCTGCTGATTACCGCTCGAAAGAGGGAAAAGAGAGCCTCAATTTCGGCTTTCCTTTTGCCGTGCCCGGCGGGCAGGTGCACCTCGAGGTGCCTTTCGGCGTCATCAGGCCGGACGCGGACCAGATTCCAAGCGCCTGCAAGAACTGGTTTACGGTCGGCCGGTGGGCGGATGTGGCGAATGAAAGTTACGGCGTAACCTGGGTGACTCTGGATGCTCCGCTGGTGCAGGTCGGAGGGCTGACGGCCAACCTGCTCAACTCTCAGTCCAATCCGGATGTGTGGCGCAAAAAAGTCGGGGCGACCCAGAAGCTCTACTCGTGGGCCATGAACAATCACTGGGGTACGAACTACCGGGCTTACCAGGAAGGGCCTCATGTATTTCGATTCCTGCTGCGGCCGCACCACGATTACAACCCGGTGGAGGATTCACGCCTTGCAATCGCCGCGAGCCAGCCGCTCCTGCCTTCTGCTGCCCGCGGACCCGCGACTGCGGCGCCGCGAATGAAGATCGACTCGCCCGACGTTCTTGTGACCGGGCTGAAGCCGAGCGACGACGGCAAGGCGATCGTTGTGCGGCTCTGGGGCGGCTCCGGACGTGAGGCCAAGGCCACACTCACCTGGAGCGAACCAGCGCCCCGCAATGTGTGGGTCAGCGATACCAGCGAAAAACCAATCACGAAATTAGCCGGCCCGGTAACCGTTCCCTCCTGGGGAATCGTGACGCTCCGGGCAGAACTGAGATGATTCGCTCGTGAAACCTCAGCTGAATCTCGGCTATCTACTCCTGATCTGCCTGGTTGCCGCTTTCTGGGTATACGCGGGCTTCAGCCTGGTGAGCGCGCTGTTTGTCATGGCCTTCGTCCCTGAAACCAAAGGCCGCACCCTCGAAGAGATCGAATCCAGCTGGTGAGCCAGTCGCGCCGCTACCGCTCACAAATGACAGAAATCCCGAACCACGAAATCCTTGGCGCGGCCCCGCTTGTGAAGGATAGGCGGAACAAGCTGCCGAACCAGCAATCACGGGCTCGTCAGGATCCCGCTCGCAGCGTCTTCGCCTACTTCCGATAAGGGGCCGTTGTCAACTTCCGGGGCAAAGTCCCCTGAAATCCCGTCCCGGAGGGCATTATAACCCATAACGGCAGAAGAGGATGCCGAATTTGGGTACAGCTTCAGTATTGCCGGAATTCATGCCCTTAGCTTGACGCGCATGCCTTCCAGGGCTCTATGTGATGGCGGATCCATCCCCGGGTTCGCTGCGCTCACCCGGGGCTACTCTCCTGCCCCCCATCCGGGGGGCTTCTTGAAGCCACCCGCTCTGGGGTGGTAGCTCACTACCTCCGTCGGCTGCGGAGCGTGATCGTCGTGGCCTTGAGGCCCTCGGATTCGGTCTTTATGGTGATTGTTCCCGACTGACCCGGCTTGAACGCCACAATCGCAAGGCAGAGACCGTTGAACGCGTCGCGCTCCTTGGATTGGAAGGAATCAAAGCTGGTCGCATCGCCGTTATCCGTGGCAACGATCTCTCCCGGCCCCTCGACGGAAAGACGGATCCGGTTCTTGGAGCGCGGCACGAGCAGATTGTCCTTGTCCGTAATAGAGATGGTGACGAACGAGAGGTCCTGTCCGTCTGCCGCGATCGCGGTCCGATCCGCCTGCATCAGAAGCTTGACCGCTGGGCCAGTGGTCCTCACCACGTCACGGGCCCAGGCCTTGCCGTTTTTGTAGGCCACGGCCCTGAGCTCGCCCGGCTCATACGTCACGTCATCCCAGCGGAGGCGGTATTCGTACTGGCCCTTGGTCTTTTTGCCCAAGGACTTGCCATTAAGGAACAACTCCGCCGCGTCGCCCGAAGTATATACGTGCACGGGCGTGACCTGGCCTGCCCGCTCCGGCCAGTTCCAATGTGGCAGGATGTGGGCCATCGGCAGGTCAGGCCGCCAGCGGGCCTGATAGATGTAGAACCTGTCCTTCTTGAATCCGGCCAGGTCGAGGATCCCGAAATAGGAGCTGCGGGATGGATCATTGCGTCCGCCCCACGGTGTGGGCTCGCCCAGATAATCCCAGCCGGTCCAGACGAACTCGCCGCCTACGAACGGGAAACGATCCTGAGCGGCGAATTCAGTATCCGGCGAGGTGGCCCAGCTCGGATAGTAGAGGTCGTACGAGCTCATCTGGTGGCGGGTGACATCCTGTCCAGGGGGAGTAGCGGCATCAGCGCCTTGCGCCCTGCCGCCGGAGATCGCACCGGGAAACGCGGCGACCGGAAACGTGTAATCGCCGCGCGAGCTGATGGTGGATGCCGTCTCGGCCCCGTACACGAATACGTTCGGGAAGCTCTGGTGGAATTGAAGGTAGTTCCCGTAAGGCTGCGACTGCGAAGGACGGGAGCCCTGGTAGTTGATCCCGATGGCGTCGATCGCCGCGGCGAAAGGACTGCCGGGCCGGGCGCTGTTGCAGGCCGAGGTCGTCGGCCGCGTAGGATCCTCCTCGTGCACGATGCGCGCGAGTTCCGCCGCGATCGCGGCGCCGGGATCACCCATGCCCTGTTCGGCGACCTCGTTGCCGAGGCTCCAGAGTATAACGGATGGGTGATTGCGGTCTCGCCGGACAAGCGCGCGCATGTCCTTCTCGTGCCAATCGTCGAAGAGCAGGTTGTAGTCGTTGCGCGTCTTCGGCCGGCGCCAGGTATCGAAGGCCTCGTCCATCACGACGAATCCCATGCGATCGCACAGATCGAGCAGCTCCGGCGCCGGCGGATTGTGGCTGGTGCGGATGGCGTTGGTTCCCATCTCCTTGAGCAGATCGAGCTGCCGCTGGAGGGCTCGAAAGTTGATGACGGTGCCGAGTGCCCCGAGGTCGTGGTGATCGCAGACACCCTGAAACTTGATCTTCTCACCGTTGAGCAGGAAACCCTTTTCCGGATCAAACTGGATGGACCGGATTCCGAAGGTGGTTTCATAGGTATCGACGTTCTTGCCCGCCTGTTCCACGGCTACGACTGCGGCATAGAGGCTGGGCTTCTGCATGGTCCACAGCACACGATTCGGGATCGTAGAGGTAAGAGATGCCGTGGCACTGGCCCCGGCGGCCACCTGCAGGGTAACGGGCGAGGACGTTGCCTCGGGCTTGTCGGCTTTGCGCCCGTCAGAGGTGATCGCGTAGATTGTCGATCGCAGCTTCACGTCCGCGCCGAACTCGCCCCGGTTGTCCACGGTGACCCGCACGTTCGCGGTGGCGACTGTTTTGGCCGCATCGGGCGTGGTCACGTATACGCCCCATTGGGCCACGTGCACAGGCGAGGCTTTGATCAGCCAGACATTGCGGAATATCCCGCCTCCCGGATACCAACGGGAAGAATCCGGCGGGTTGTCCAGGCGGATGGCAATCACATTTTCTGCCCCGAACTTCACGTAGGGCGACAAATCGACCCGCCACGATGCATATCCGTACGGCCATCCGCCCACGTACTGGCCATTGAGCCAAACATTGGCGTATGCCATCGCCCCATCCACATCAAGATAAAGCTGCCGGCCCTGGTCGCCCTCCGGCACATTGAAGTGCTTGCGATACCAACCTACTCCAAACCACGGGAGCCGGCCGGTACTTCCCGAGTACTCCTGCTTGAACGGGCCTTCGATACCCCAATCATGCGGAAGGCTCAGAGGCCGCCACCCCTTGTCATCGAATTCCGGCTTTGTGTACACGACGTCGGCGCCGAGATTGCCGGCGGGCCGCTTTTTGCCGGCCACATTAGTATCCTTGGTGAAATCCGCGCCGGTAGTCGTAGCCCAATCTTTGATGTTGCTGTAGGCGAGCTTGCCGGCGGCCTCCTTCGGATCGTCCTTGGTGAACCGCCAGTCCGCATTGAAGGAGATCCGTTCTCTGGGCGCAGATTGCGTCTGTACTGCACCGGGGACCGATACCTGCCACAGGATCAGTGCCACGCCTGCCAGCAAGTAACGGCAGAAGGGGACCCTGCTCGAGAATATTGCGAACCCGAATGATCGCTTCATGGACGCTCCTTTTGATTTGGTCCGGAACGAGATCGCTGCAGCCCACGAGCCGCACACGGCCGATGTCGGGGAGGATTGTACGACGAGCCGGGCCGGACTGTCACCTTCCCGATTTCCCCTTGACATTCTACAAGTCACAGGCTACTCTGAGCGCACTTGTCGAATATCTAGGAGGGAGCATGAGCGAAGCCAGGGTTGACCTGTTGCAAGGCACGCTTGACCTCCTGATTTTGAAGACGCTCCTGAGCGGGCCGATGCACGGTTGGGGCATTTTGCAGCGTATCCAGCAGATGTCCAAAGAGCTGCCTCGTGTCCAACAAGCTTTCTCCGGAAGGAAATGACAATGCAGATAAAGGGATTCTGGATTCGATTGCGCGCATTGTTCGGTAAAAATCGAGCGGAGCGGGAGATGAGAGACGAGCTGCATTTTCACCTCGAGATGCAGATCGCGGCAAACCTGGAGCGCGGAATGAACGCCGAGCAGGCGCGCTATGCCGCGCTGCGCATGTTTGGAGGGGTCGAACAGGTCAAAGAAGAGTGCCGGGAGACTCGCGGGGTCCGGTGGCTTCACGAATCATGGCAGGACCTGCGACATGGCACCCGCACCCTGCGCAAGAATCCGGGCTTTACTATCGCCGCCGTGCTTACTCTCGCGTTGGCCATTGGCGCCAACTCCGCGATCTTCAGCGTCGTGTACGCCCATATCCTGATGCCGTTGCCCTACGCGGCGCCCGAGCGCCTGGTGGATATTTCGACGAGCTCGATACAGCGCGGCTGGTCCCGTACGCCTATATCTGCCGGAGCGTATTTCGATCTGAAGGAATTGAGCCGGACTCTGGCCGATGTTGCGGCCTATCAAGGGCTGAATCTCGTATTGACCCGGGAAAAAGAATCCCAGGCGATCGTAGGGGCCTCCACCACATGGAATATTTTTTCGACGCTGGGTGTAGCGCCGGCGCTCGGCCGGACGTTCCTTTCTGAAGAGGACCAGCCCGGAGGTCCCCCAGTCGCCGTGGTCAGTCACGGCCTCTGGCAGAAGCTATATGGAGGTGAACAGGATATCATTGGCAAGAGCCTGCCGCTCGAGGATAAGAGTTACACGATCGTGGGTGTGATGCCCCCGGATTTCAATTTTCCGTCCAAAGGCACTCAGGTGTGGCTGCCCCTGGCGCTGGGATCGAAGAGGGATAGAGGAGCGAGCAATCTCAGCTGCATCGCCCGTTTGAGCGAGAGAACAACGCTGCAGCAGGCGCGCGCGGAGATTCAAGCCATCGGGCGGCGAACAGTACCGGCGTCTTCCAAGGAAACCGGGGCCTGGAGCACCGATCTCACTCCCCTGCAGGAAAGGGATATCAAAGATCTCCGCACAGCCCTGCTTGTTCTCCTCGGGGCCGTGGGCTGCGTTCTGCTGATTGCGTGCGCCAATGTCGCCAACCTGCAGCTCGCCCGCGCGAACCTGTGTGGCAAGGATCTGGCCATCCGTGCCGCTCTGGGCGCAACCCGCCTCCGGCTCATCCGCCAACAGTTGATGGAAAGCTTCATCCTGAGCTTCGCAGGCGGCGCTCTTGGAGTTCTGGTCGCCGTTTGGATTATGAGCCTGTTGGTTGGCCTTCGGCCACCGGAGCTAAACCGGCTCGATGCGGTAGCGTTGAACCGGCCGGTGCTTGTCTTCACGCTGGCTGCCAGCTTGCTTACCGGACTGCTTTTCGGGTTGCTGCCTGCGGTGCGGGCATCGCGGCTAAGGCTGGTAGAAACGCTAAAAGAGGACGTGCGAACAGTTGCGGGCGCGCCCAGCCACCGACGACTTCGGAATTTCCTGGTGGTCGTCGAAATCGCTCTCGCCGTGATACTGCTGATAGGCGCCGGACTGATGGGGCGCAGCCTCTCGCGGCTCCTCGGAGTGGACCGTGGCTTCGACATGGATAACGTGCTGACCATGGATCTGAGCCTGCCCGCATCCAGATATTCCGATCGCCACCAGAAAATCGCCTTCTATCAGGAACTCCTGCAGAGGATGCGATCCGTGCCTGGAATCGTAGCCGCGGGAGCGACGACCGCAGTCCCCACGACTGGGGTTCAAATGGCAATTCAGCTGCAGGCAAAAGACCGCGATGAATCACAACCGATGATGATTCCATTGGACGCCGTCACCCCGGACTATTTCCGTGCCATGGGGCTTCAGCTTCTGCGCGGCCGCTCATTTACGGAAAAGGACCGGCAGGGGGCGCCCCAGGTAGTGATTATCAATGACGCGCTCGCGCAGCGGCTTTGGGGCAAGCACGACCCCATCGGCAGGAGTCTCAAACTGGCCGGAGTGTTGGCCGGAGATGCAGGCCCCTGGAGGACAGTGGTGGGAGTGCTGGCCAACTCAAAGCAGTTTGGATTGGATATGGGGGACCAGCCGCAGCTCTATTTCTCTTATGCGCAGTGGCCGATCGGATATTTGAAGCTCGTCGTTCGCACGACCACGGATCCCATGAAGATTGTACCAGCGTTGAAGAACCAGCTCTGGGAGTTGGACTCGAAAGTGCCTGTAACCGACGTTGCCGCAATGACGGACGTCGTTGCCCAATCGGTGGCGCAGAGGCGATTCAATATGTTCTTGTTGGCCGCCTTTTCAATTCTATCCTTGTTGCTGGCGACAGTGGGAGCGTACGGCGTCATTTCCGAGTCCGTGAGCCAGCGCACGCATGAAATTGGCATTCGAATGGCGCTGGGAGCGGAACGAAGCGAAATCGTAGGGATGGTTGTCGGGCAGGGTGCCCGGCTGGCATTGGTCGGGCTGGCGCTGGGTTTGGCCGGCGCCTTCGGGCTGACGCGCGTGATTGCGAGCATGTTGTTTGGCGTGACGGCCACAGACCCGGCGACATTTGCGGGTGTCGCCTTGTTGATCGCCGCGGTGTCGTTCATGGCAAGCTATGTTCCCGCCCGTCGCACAACAAAGATCGATCCCGTCGTCGCATTGCGATATGAATGACCTGGGCTCAGCACCCACCGTGGCCCTTCCGGTATGGCTGGCGGTGCATCTGCTTCGAAAAAACCGCAAAGCAAAAAGGCAAAACCTTCGGTATCGGGATCGCAACCAGTCTCTTCAGATCGAGGAAGCCGGCCTGGAATCGCCGCGCCCTAGCGCGGCCGCCTCGATGTTCCCCCGTTGCTGCCATGCCTCGCGGCAAAACCCCTCAATGGAATCATCTCCGTCGCCCCTCTGCAGAAGCCTGCCTGCAGTCTCCGATGCTAGCCGCGCTGGTGCGCGGCAATCCCAGGTCCTGTCCCGACATCGATCATCATAATCATGCCGAGCATGCCATTTTCATTCGTCACTGAGTGTGCCCCGGGCATCCGAGGCTGCTTCGAAGATCTGCCATCTGCCATCGAGGAGGTCGTAGCTGCAAAAGACCTCAATGAAGTCGAACGAGCATTCTCCGGGTTGCGGGATGTCATCGAAGCACAGCACATCTGGTGACAGGCACTTCTAACCGGCGACCTGCGATCCACTAACTCGATTTGGTTGCGCGCAAGCCCCCCGCGCAGGCGTCCGCGGGGAGTAACCCAGAGACAGTCTCAATCGCCCTGCTGTTGCCACTTGGCCGATCCGCCGTCTGGAATCACAATTGTAGCATGGGTGCTCTGTTCCCACGAAGGAGGTCGGGCGATGAACCATGCGGAACCGTTTCGGTTTGTCACGGAGCGCCATCTTGTAGAACTAACGGGCCTGACCGCACGAACGCTCCCAGAGTTGCTGGCTATTTTGCAGGAGAGGATAGGCGGAACAAGCTGCCGATCCAGCAATCACGGGCTCGTCAGGATCCCGCTCGCAGCATCTTCGCCTACTTCCGATGAGGGGCCGTTATGTCAACTTCCGGGGCAAAGTCCCCTGAAATCCCGTCCCGGAGGGCATTATAACCCATAACGGCAGAAGAGGAGGCCGAATTTGGGAACAGCTTCAGTATTGCCGGGAGAACTTGCCGGTAGAGCAAAAGCAGGGCGCTCAAAGCCTGATTCTGCGTTGAGGCACTTACCTTTCAGCCAATTCATGAAAAATAGCTGCCCATTCGATGCAACCACAACGGGTTTCTGTCGTAGAATAGCCAGGATGCATTGAGGGGGAGCCGCTGATGGCAAAGCGTACCTGCCTGATTCTCCTTTTGCTTGGCTTTCTGGGAGCGTGCGCCGCGACCTTCATTCCGGGCGCCGCAACCAGGCTTTCCTCGTATTGGACCGCGACAGTAGCCCCTCATTCGGCTGCAAGTCACGCTCGGGTCTCCACGGCACGACCCGGGATGCCCATCCAGTCCAAGAACGACACCGCAAGCCGTGTGCTGCAAACGCCTCCGTGGGACGCGCTATACCGGACGACCGCAGCGCGACGAGCCCACGAACGCAAATCCGCGTCGATGGCGATTCCGTCCTGGCAGCGTCTTCTGGCCCAGTCGGCGCCGAAAGCCCGTGAGTTGTTCGAGACCGGCCTGGCCTTCTTGCGAGACGGCCGCTATACAGAGGCTCGGCTTACATTCCAGAACATCATCCGCGACTATCCCGGGGACAAGGCCGTGGCCCTCGCATACTGGGCGAGGGGACTCAGCTTCTACAGAGAAGGCGGAGAGGAGAACCTCCTGCTGGCTATGGACCAATTCATGAGCTATTCGATCTTCTTTCCGGCCGATAGAGGCCCGGCAGATCTCGCCGAAGCTGCGCAAACGAACATCGCCGTCATCGCAAGCCAGGCGATGGATTCCGCCCGGACCGAAGCCGAGAAGATCGAGGCGGCCCAAAACGGCCTCCGCGCATTAAACTATCTCGTTGTGAATTGCCCTTACAGCCCTGCCATCCCGGCGGCAGAGGGTCAAATCATGGACCTGGAGTCCTACCTGTCGACCGTCAGTCCACAAAGGCTCGTGTTTACAGGGTTGGTGGTCAAGGCAAACAAAATGAGCGACATCTCAAACGCATATACAACGTTCGTGATACGCGCAGCCAGAGTAAACGAAATCTCAAAATAATAGATAGGCGGGATAAGCTGCCTCATCCGCGGCGAGGCTTCCGGATCCGAAGGATAGGCGGAACAAGCTGCCGATCCAGCAATCACGGGCTCGTCAGGATCCCGCTCGCAGCGTCTTCGCCTACTTCCGATAAGGGGCCGTTATGTCGACTTCCGGGGCAAAGTCCCCTGAAATCCCGTCCCGGAGGGCATTATAACCCATAACGGCAGAAGAGGATGCCGAATTTGGGAACAGCTTCAGTATTGCCGGGAAAAACTGCGCAACCTTCCCGTGCATGCCGGCGCGCACCACGAACGCATGGATGGCCGAGGCTATCCCCACGGCCTGACCCGCGAACAGATCACAGTCCAGGGCAGGATAATCAATCTCGCCGATGCCTTTAAGGCGCTCACGGCAGCCGATCGGCCCTACAAGCACGCACGAAAGATATCAATGGCGCTGGAAACTCTCCGATCCATGAAGGAGGATGGCCAGATCGATCCAGATCTGTTCGACCTGTTTGTCAAAGAGAAGCTGTATCTTCGATACGCCGAGCTTTATCTGAACGCATCCCAGATTGACGCCGCAAAGCGGGGGACAGGCTGTCACCGGAAAGTCACCCGAATCAGCTGGGCCAGGCGTTAAGGTACGCCGTGATGATCCGGTCCATCAGTTGATTCCGATTCTCTTCGATGATTTTGCGTCTCGGATCCGCATCAAACCAGGCGATAGATTTCCGTATACCTTCCCCGAATGAAACGCTCGCCGTGAATCCGGGGACGAACTTTCTGATTTTAGAATTGTCGAATATGGCCGAGTATGCCTTATCTCCCAGAAGACTGGCGCCGCTGTCCGGGTCAAATGCACTAATGAATTCCGAAGGGATGTGGACAATGTCAGGTTTAGCTCCCGCCGCAATTCCAATCTCCTGGTATATCTGATCCCAGGTCAGCACCTCATCTGAAGTAATGTGAAAGCTCTCACCGATCGCGGCAGCCCTGCCAAGAATCCCGATGAAGCCTTTAGCAAAATCGGTATTATGAGTCATCGTCCAGAGGGACTGGCCATCTCCGTGAACAATTACCTTCCTCCCTTTCCGCATCCGGTCCACCAGGGTGTATTCATGACCGGCGACAACGCACGGGATCCAGGTTTGCCCGTAGGTGTAAGAAGGACGCACGATCGTGACGGGGAATCCTCTCTCGAGGTACTCGCACCGCAACCTCTGCTCGCAGGCGATCTTATCCCTGGCGTACTGCCAGAATGGATTGCCGAGCGGGGTCGATTCGGTAATGCGGAAATCCGATGGAGGCTTCTGATAGGCCGAGGCCGAGCTGATGAAAACAAATTGGCTGATCCTGCCGCTGAATAGAGCAACATCTGTTTCGATGTGCTGCGGCAGGTAAGCCACCCAATCGACGACCACGTCAAATTCGAAACCCTTCAGCGCAGCTTCAGCAGATGAGGGATTTCGAATGTCTCCACGGATCTGCCGCACACCCTCGGGGAACACGCAACCGCGTTGGCCGCGGTTGAAGAGGCAGAGATCCGCGCCTGATTCCGCGAGCAGCCTGGTACTGGCGATCGATATGTTGCCCGTTCCGCCGATAAACAGTACTCTCATGGGGATTTCCGGGACAGGCGCCCTAACACGAAATCACGCTACGTGATCGGCAGCCTTGAGAAGCATTCACCGTGATTCAACGGATGGCGCAAATCGCTTACACGCGCCGCACCTTCGGGTCTCTTTCCAGCCGGATTTCGAGGTTATGGCGCCTGTCCCGGAAATCCTCCTGAATCCTGCCGGGAATAATCGCCTGGCCGGCACGTGTGGCAGATTTAACTGATGCGTTCCCGAATTCTCGCCACCTTGGTCAGTTTTTCACCTGCCGCCTCGATGGTCACGAGATAATCTCCGACCGGCGCCGGTGTGCCGAACTGTCCGCCGCGGCCGCCGCCACCGCCCCGCCCCGCAGGCGCTGCCGGGGGAGTAACGCCGGCCGTAGCCCGCATGTTCCACTCGATACGATTGATCCCGGCGCGGCCCGATCCAGAGAGCTGAGCGACCGGCTTGCCCGTCACATCGGTAATCGTCACGCGCGCCCCCGTGGAGTCGGCCGCTTTGAGGTAATAGTTGATGACGATCGCTTCCCTCTCGTTTGGCACCTCAATATATTTGTCGCCAAACAGGTGATAGTTCATGCCCTGGCCGCTGAAGCCGTAGCGCGCTCGCGGTTCGACGTCGAACAGGTGCACGTTTTTGGCGAGCAATTCAGGCGTCAGCTCCTGTAGCGGCGTGATGTCGCCGATCCAGAAGCCTCGTCCATAGGTTCCAAGCACCAGATCGCCTTCCCGCGGATGGATGAGCAGGTCGTGCACGGGCACGGTCGGCAGGTTCGCCTTCAGGCGAGTCCAGCTTCCCCCGGCATCGATCGAGACAAAGACGCCGATGTCGTTGCCGACCACCAGCAGGTCGCGGTTCTTGCGGTCCTGGACCACGACGTTGACGGGTGCATCAGGAAGGTTGCCAATGATCGATGACCACGACTTGCCCGCGTCCGTCGTGCGATAAAGGTAAGGCTTGAAGTCGTCGTTCCGGTAGCCGTTCTTCGCGACGAACGCCGTCGCCGCATCGAACGGCGATGCGAACACGCGGCTGACCCAGCGTTCCACCGGCGCCCCCGCGGCCACGAGTGCCGGGGTAACGTCCGTCCATGCGCCGCCGTGATTCTGCGTCAACTGCACCTTGCCGTCGTCGGTGCCTACCCAGATGACACCCCCGGTTTTAGGCGATTCAGAGATGCTCGTGATCGTGCAGTAGGGCACGTTCAAGCCGATTTTAGCCGAGTCGTTGGTCGTCAGATCCGGGCTGATTTCTTCCCAATGATCGCCGCGGTCGAGCGATCGGAACAGCACTTGCGCGCCGGCGTACAGGATCTGGGGATTGTGGGGCGACAGCGCGATCGGCGCGATCCAGTTGTAGCGCAAACGGGGCAGTCCGGCGGCGCGCGTGGGACGAATATCGGTGCGGATGCCGGTCTTCTGATCCAGCCGCCCCAGCTGGTTCATCTCGCGCGTGTTGTAGACCCAGCGGCTGTCGGTCGGATCGACGACGTTGTACATGCCGTCTCCCGGACCGACTGTGATCCAGTCCTCGAGCGAAATGACGCCGGTGCGTCCATTGCTCGGCCCCTTCCAGGAATCGTGATCCTGCAGGCCTCCGTAAACGTTGTAGGGGTCGTCCATGTCCACGCCGACCGCGTAGGCTTCGCCCACACGCATGTTGGGGAAGTAATCGCAAGTCCTGCCGCCGTCAAACGAGATCTGCACGCCGCCGTCGCTGCCGAGGATGAGCCGGTTCGAATCGTCCGCGTCCCACCACATGCAGCGGAAATCACCGAAGGCGCCGCGGAACAAGCCGGTCTGCCAAGTCTTGCCGGCATCGCGGGTAACGTACATGCTGTCGCTGTTGGCGATCACGACCTGGTCGTTGTTCGGGTCGATCTTGATCTGGTTGAATGAATACGGCGCCTTGCCGCCGGCAACGCCGCCGCGTTCGGTGGGGGTCGGGGCCTTCTGCCAGGTCTTGCCGCCGTCGTCCGTGCGATACAACTCGTTGCCGATGATGCCGGGGGCAAGCGGGGCCATCGCGCTCACGCCGCCCGCCGCACCGCGGCCGGCCTGACCGCTGGTGGCAGCGGCCGGATTCTGATTCTCGATCAGCGCGTAGAGAATCAGCGGGTTTTTCTGATAGATGTCGAGTCCGATCCGCCCGAGCTTGCCTGTCGGGAGGCCCCCTCCGAGCCGTGTCCACCTCTCGCCCGCGTCGTCACTGCGATAGATGCCGCTCTCCGGCCCGCTTTCGACGATCTGCCATGGCTTCCGGTCCTTGTCGTACAGGGCCGCGTACAGCGTTGCCGGCGCCTTGCGGTTGATCACAAGATCGATCGCGCCGACACCGTCGTTCACATAGAGCGTCTTCTTCCAGTGCTGGCCGCCGTCAACGGATTTGAAGACGCCGCGCTCCTCGTTTTTCGAAAACAGGTGGCCCATCGCCGCGACATAAACGATATCCGGATTGGCCGGATGGATCACGATGCGCGCGATGTGATGCGAGTCCGGCAGGCCCATGAACTGCCACGTTTTTCCCGCGTCGATCGACTTGAACACACCCTTCCCCGAATAGGAACTGCGCGCATTGGCCTGATCGCCGGTTCCCATCCACACAATGTTCGGATTCGAAGGGGCGATGGCCACGGCGCCGACGGCCGCGACGTCCACGCTGTCGGAAACAGGATCCCATGTGACGCCGCCATTCGCCGTCTTCCAAAGGCCGCCGCTCCGCGTGGCGGCGTAGATAGTGTAAAGATGATCATGGGCCGGCGATTCCGGCACAGCAATGGCCGTCACCCACGCCCCGGTGCGGAAGGCACCGATGTTGCGCATCGTCAGCGAGTTCAGGATGTCGTCCAGCGCCGATGGCGGTGCGGCCGCGGACATGACTGCCAGCGCAATCGTCAATACAGCGACCGACACAGACAGGAGCGCAGCGAGTTTCGTCTTGACGGGCATGGTTGCCTCCACAATAGCCCACGTCCGGGCCCGCGCGGCAAGCCGAACGTGAGGTATGGGAAAATGTGAAAGCGCCTCCAGTAGACGGCCGCAGAATAGCACACTTGGTTCCTGGTTATACTGTCCCTGATCGGAAGATGGGGGGAAGCGCTCCCCTTTATGAAAGCGGGATCTGATCCGTGTGCCCCGTCAGCGGGCATCCAGCTGTCGTGCCTTGAATTCAATGTCAGGCCTGCTTAACCCTCCAATATACGGCAAAGCGCTGGCCGAAGAGGCGATTCAGCGGCACCATCACCAGCGCTCGCCGCTGCCTGGTGATGTGGAACGCGAGCGCGCTGTCGCCCACGGCTCTCAACCAGTCGCCCGGGCTTCCGGCAACCACTTCGACGTCGCGCGCCTCGATCGAAGGGTCGCCCACAGGCCGGATCCAGTCCGCGGGATTGGCCGACGGCGCGAGCAGTTCGGGCGCCGGGATCGGCTGGCCTCGCATGCCTTCGCCGCGCCGAGGATTGGTCGGATCGCTGTACATCATTTCGTAGGTCAGACCCTCGTTGCCCAGGGCGCCGGCTAGAACCAGAGGGCCATACATGAAAGCCTGCACGGCCGGGTTGTCCGGCATCGCATGGACATGCAGACTCATGGGCATCGCAACTTCTACGCGGTCGCCCGCTTTCCAGGTGCGCTCGATAGCACAGTAGCTCGCCGGTTTTGTGGCCGCCTGCTGCGCTTCACCATTGATCCTCACCGTGGTTCCCGCTGTGGCCCAGTAAGGAATGCGAATACGGAGGGTCAGAGTCACCGCCTTCTCGCATTGAAATTCGAAGTTGATCCGGTCGTCATCGGGGAAGCGCGTTTCCAGGCGCAGGAACAGGCCTTTCTCGGGCCAGTGCAGCCGGGCCGGAACGAAGAGGTTTACGTAGACGCCGTCCTCATTGTGAAAAAAGATACTGTCAGCCAGCTTGGCGAAGCTTTCTACCCCGGTTCCCGTGCAGCACCAGAAGCAATCGAACGGCAGGCTGAACAGCTTCCAATAGCCGGATTCGAGCGGCATGTAGAAAGTGGTCATGCCGTCAGCAGGATTCATTGTGCCCATAATGCCGTTAAGGAAGGCGCGCTCATAGAAGTCGGCGTAACGCGCCTCAGGACTCCAGGTAAAGAGGTGGCGGGTGAGCTTGAGCATGTTGTACGTGCAGCAGCATTCCTGGGTGGTGGCGCTGAGTTCGGTGGCCAGCACGTCAGGATCGGTGCGCCAACGCTGCCCGTTGCTGGTGCCGCCTGTGCAGTAGGAGCGGTGCAGGGCTACCTGCTGCCAGAAAAACTCTACGATCCGGCGATAACGTTCCTCGCCGGTCAGTTCGTAGCGGCGGGCTGCGCCGATGAGCTTCGCCAGCTGCGTGTTCGCGTGCAGCCCCTTCAGCTCGTCGCGGCCCTCTGCCAGCGGATCAAACAGGCGAGCGTGATCAAAGCGATGCGCCAGGGCTTCGTAATTTCTGTCGCCGGTTGCGGCGCAGAGGTTGTAGAGGAGCTCGTTCATGCCGCCAAACTCTACCTGCAGGATGTCTGCCATCTGCTCGTCGCTGAGCGGGTCGGACCACTTCTTTGCCCACGTGGCCATTCCCAGTGCAATCTCCATCGCCTGCTCGCTGCCGCAATGATGATACATGTCCAGCATGCCGGCCATGATCTTGTGCAGCGTGTACCAGGGAGCCCATACCGGCAGGCGCTCCTTCAGCCGTTGCATGAACTCGGTGGGAAAAGCCGAGAGCCAGCCGTTGCCGTTGGCCTTCTGGCATTTTCCCAGCTCTGAGACGATGGCAGTCGCTTTGCGCTTCAACAGTTCGTCACCGGTACTGCTGTACATCAGGCCGCAGGCCGACAGATAGTGGCCCATGAAGTGGCCGCGCAGCTCGATGTCAGGCCGCTCCCACCCGCCGAGTTGCTGCGCTTTCGACGGGAGCCCTGCAGTCAGGCGGAAAGTATGGAGCAGGCGGTCGGGATCGAGCGTGTGCAGGTAAACGCGGTTCCGATCCTGAAGTGTATAGCAGGTTCCGCTCAGCAGACGGACCTGCGACAGAGGAAACGGGCGCGCCGCGAGCGCTGCACCCTCCTTGAGCGGCTGGCCGAGTTCTCGTGACGGGCGCAGGGTTGCCTGGGCGCCGGCGGCCAACGGCGCGGCTGCCATCAACACCCCGAACTCTCTTCTGCTCAGCCTGTTTTCACTCCCCATCCTCGTTCTCCTGTATTCGGGGGACAGGCTGCGCAACTCCGGAATTACAGATTGCAGGCCAGGTCAAAGCCCCAGCGCGGGAGAATTCCGGAGTTGCGTAGCTTGATAATCATCTAAGAGCAAGCAAGTGAATCTTCGATGGTGCTCGGCACCAGAGAAGGAAAAAATCTTTGGTTGAGTTGATCGCTTTGCATCCATAGCACAGTTTTAGAAACGGTGCTAAAAGAGAGTGGGCAGCGGAATCGGCCACTGCCCTCCTGTGCTATGGGACTTGAGTAGACGCTCAGATTGCACTCCTGCGCAGCCTTATCCTCCACTCAAGGCAGGTTCATTTTAGCATGGAGGAAAAGCGCCGGGAAAAGGATCCAATCCATCTTTTGCAGTGCGATCAATTTGCACTCTGATCAAAGCACGATTGGCATCGTCAACGAGCTCGGAGAGAGGGTCTACAAAAGATCACTCCCCAATGATCTGAGGGCGACCAAAAAAGTGCTCGAGCCATTCCGCACCGAGAGGAAGGGGATCGTGGTGGAATCGACCTACAATTGGCACTGGCTGGTGGATGGCCTTGTGGCAGCCGGATACCAGATGCGTGCAGGTAACACAACGGCCAGCAAACAGTACAGCGGGCTCAAACACGGTGATGACGTCAGTGAGGCGTTCTGGCCGGCGATATGCGCCGCTTTCCGACCGTCGGGGATTTTTCGGCCTATTGCCGGTGTGTCGACAGTGCACGGCTGAGCAACGGAAAAAAGAAAGGCAGCGGAAACTGCAAGAATGGGAATCGCTATCTGCGTTGGGCCTTTGTGGAAGCGGCGAGTTTTGCCATTCGCTAAAATCCGGTCATTCGGCGGTTTTACCAACGCAAGACAACGCAGAGCAAAGTTGTGGTAGCTCGTAAGGCCGTGGCACACAAGTTGGCGCGTGCCTGCTAATATGAAGGATAGGCGGGATAAGCTGCCGAACCAGCAATCACGGGCTCGTCAGGATCCCGCTCGCAGCGTCTTCGCCTACTTCCGATAAGGGGCCGTTATGTCAACTTCCGGGGCAAAGTCCCCTGGAATCCCGTCCCGGAGGGCATTATAACCCATAACGGCAGAAGAGGATGCCGAATTTGGGAACAGCTTCAGTATTGCCGGAAACCACAAACGCGGTCCTTCGCCTGCAACGAATCCGGCACGCTCAGCGAGTGTAATCGTCGTTTCGAACTCCCTGCGTGATACATGAAACAACTTCGGTTCCACCAGGAGAATCTTTTAGTTCTCATTCGAGATGGCCTTCAGCTGCCTGAAGAACGACTCCTTGTCCGGAACCTCATGAACCATCCAGAAAGCCAATCCGAAGTCGATCTCTTCTGAAACGTTTATCTTGTCGCCTTCGCACCTGACAAGATTGATCCTGTCTTCCAGCTCAGTTCCCCGGACCTTGCGGCCAAGTTTCTGCAACATCCCATCCTGCAAATCAGCCGAGAATACTCTTCCAGTCCTGCCGACCATTCTGGCCAGCTCAATGGAGAAGAAACCCGGACCACATCCGACATCTAGAACGGTCATCCCCTCTCGAACAAAAGGAGACAAGATCTTCTGTGGATCTTGAAACCACCTCCTGATCTTGCTATCGAGTGAACCTGCAAGCTTGACGGGACAGACGCGGTTTCTCCGATTCTTCATGGCAGGCCACTCAAGTCGCCTCATTTCACGCGACCCCCAGGGTTTCGTTGAGGAACCCCACGATGTATTTCCAGACCAGATAGTACATCACCACCAAGCCAGGCCAGCTCGCGGCCAAAACCGCAGGGGTGAAATAGCCGACGCCGGACTCCCGCGCCACCACGTACGCCAGCGGCACCAGGACCAGTGGGACGACGGCTCCATGCGCTCCGATCGGCCATCGCGCGTGCGACTGCGTGACTCGCAGGTGAACCATGTTCCAGAAACCCCAGAGATTCGGGATGAATGCCAGCGGGAACACGATGACACGCTCGATGATCACCGGAATGTGGTAGTGGCGCTGCGCGATCATGAATGCAGTGAAGCCGAGCATCAGGAAGAAGGTCGGGAATGAAACTCCCGCCATGTAAGCTCTCAGATACGGCCGGTTCATGGGAACCTCCTTTCACATCTGATAGAAGAAGCCGAGAATCGCCTGTGGGAACACGAAAAACGAAGCGAGCAGAAGGGAAGCGAGCACCCAATCAAGCCACGGCACTCCCCGGGGCGCCTGGTCGAGGCGCCGGAGCATACACGGCCACAGGTCTTGCCGCGGCTCCGAATCGCCGAGCGGCGGCATTGCTTTTCGCAGTTCATCCGGCAGGTTCATAAATCCACTCCCATTCGTCTAAGACTGTGCCGCAGCAGGCGCACGGCGCGGAACTCACGCGACTTGACGGTCGCGACGGAAATGCCGAGCGCTTCCGCGATTACTGCTTGTGGTTGTTCTTCGATGAGCGCAAGCGCCGCCACTGCCCTGAGCTTTGCCGGCAGCCGGCGGAACGCCCGGCAGAGAGCCTCGCGCACCCCTTGCTGCGCAGCGCGATCGGGCGCTGGATCGGCGGCGCGCCCCTCATCCAGTTCGGTTTCCCTGGGAGCGCTGCGCAGGTGGTCGAGCGCGACATTGCTGGCGATGCGCCGGGCCCAGGCACCGAACTCGCGCTTGGGATCGAACCGTGCCCGCGAGCGATAGATGCGCCAGAAGGTCTCCACCGTCAGGTCTTCCGCAGCCGCCGGGTCGCGGACAATGCGCATAATCCAGCGGTAGACATCGCGCTGGAACTGGCGGAAAAGCGTCTCGAACGCGTCCATGTCGTCCGCTGCGAACCGCTCCAACAGTTCCATTTTGATCCCCTGTCAGACCTTACCGCGTTTGCGCCCGGGAGGTTTCAAATAATTCGCGCTCAGATCAATCCTGCCTCTTTTGCATGGCTGGAGGCCGACCGGTCGGTCGGCCAGTTCGTCAAAAATGGAGTTTTGGGGCACGCGTGATCATCAAATCCTGCCCGACCTGAAAAAACTGTTTGAATTTTGCTCTAAGTCTAACGTATTAAAAGGGGTATCCCATGTAGGCAACAGGATATTTCACCCAAAGCCCGGCACCTGCGAGGCGCGAACAGGCAGGATCGAAGAAGGAACTCAGGATCATCAGTCAGACCCGCTTGGAAATCGCGAAACGCTGGCGTTTCTGGTCATCTTGATTGCGCTAGAGCTGTGGATCTTTTCGGGAGCTTTGGGCAAGATTTTCACCTGCGACAGCCTTTTCTACCTGACCCGCCTGGCCCGTTTCTTGGCGAAACTCCAGACTTTTCTCGCTCCCTCGCCGGAAATGTCCTCCTTAAGCTTTGCGCTGTTGGCTCTGCTCAGGCCTCTCCTCGGATTGGATCCGTACTATTGGCGCTGGCTGCCAATTCTATTCCAGATTGCGAACACCCTGCCTTTTTATGTTATCGGCCGTCGGATTTTGCCAGGTAAAACGGCGGCGCTGGTGGCGGCCGGATTCTGGGGGTTCCGCTCTGCCGCCGGCGGGATTGGATCTGACATAAACCATTTCTCGAATTTTCTGCTCGCGTTTCTGCTCCTCGGCACGACCTTATTGGCTGTCGAAGGATGGCTTCGCAAGTCGCCGGTTCTGAAAGCCGGTTCGCTTCTGGCTTTTATTCTCTCGTTGTTGACCACGGAAGCGGCCACCACTTTTCCGCTGGCCATCTGGATTGCAGTCGTGCTGGCTGATCTGAGAGGCGCCGGAGGTGCTATTACCTGGGAGCGGCTGCGGCAGGCAGTCAAAAAATCCCTCCCCTTGATTGCTCTCTTCGCATGCATAGATATCCTGTTCGCAGGCCTGAATTCCTACCGGTTGTTTGCGGAGAGGATTCATGCCCAGGACACTCGTTCGGTGTACCAGACCAACCTCTTCCGGGATCCGAACCTGCCGGAGGGGCTGCATATCGGCAATGCCGCCAAAAATCTCGCCCTGGCATTCGGGCTGACAGCCTGCGTGCTGGCAATCTGGGCGCTCGATATCCTGGGGCGCGGCCGCGCATGGAGCTGGATCGAGGGAGCCGGCCTCGTCTGGTTCGCCGGCTTGAATTTGCCGGCTTTTATGATGGGCCAGCCACTGGCCATGTGGTCCCCATATATCCCACTTTTTGGCTTGGCGCTGGCTTTCGGCGCCTTTGCGCAGAACCTGTGCTTGCGCATGCGATCCCGCATCCGATTCGCCGAAGCGGTGCCCGTTGTACTGTTCGGCGCGCTTGCATTTTCTTTGTCGGTGCAGACGCGGAGCTCCGCTGTAGCATCGGACTCTGCACGGCAAGCCGACCTGCTGACCTCGTTCGTCTCCGATTTTCGTAAAACGCATGCCGCCTTGCCTGCGAACGTCACGCTGTTCTTTCTCCCGGCTTTTGAAGAAGCGGTTTCCCAGTTTCTCTCCTCCGACCTGATCGGCCTTGGCGAACTGGTTGGGATGTATTACCCCGGCACGAGCGTAAAGACCCTGCACGCCTGTCAAGGCGACCAGATTCCTCTTGCGGGCGCATCCCGAGAGGGCGTCATCGTCTTTCAATATCTTGGGGGCCGTTTTTTCGATGTGACTCCGTATTACCCGGCCAGCGGTACCATGACTCTATATATCTTACCGACTCCGGAGCGGGAAATCGCGCCGTTGCTGAAAAAGGTTCCGGCAGGCGGAAGAACGCTCTATGCCAGATATGTCCGGATTGCGTGTGCCGACGAAGGAGTGCCCTTGCCCGAGGACTACCTAGCGCGCAGAGACATCTGGATAATCCAAAGAATAGGCGGAACAAGCCGCCGATCCAGCAATCACGGGCTCGTCAGGATCCCGCTCGCAGCGTCTTCGCCTACTTCCGATAAGGGGCCGATGAACGAAACCGCTCCGCGGTAGCTGGTGCCACTCTGCTTTGGTACTCTCAAATACCAGTTGGCATCGCCGACACCTGGATCGATGCTTCGCTTTCTGTCCTTGATGCTCAGCCTTCCCTTGTTGTGCTGCCGCTCTGCCTGCAGCCTGCGACACCATCGGCCATTTAGCAAGGCTCCCTCCAAGAGCAAAATATTGGTGACCAAACCAGATTTTCTCTTGAAAGGAGCCTTTTATGACACCTCTGCGTCAACGAATGATCGAAGACCTGAGGTTGCGGAACCGTTCGGCCAATACCCAGAGACTCTACGTACGTCAAGTCGCCAGGTTCGCGCAGTTTTTCGGCAAGTCGCCGGAACTGCTCGGGCCGGAAGATGTCCGCACCTACCAAGTTTACCTCAGTCAGCAAAAATGCGCTTCCTGGTCCACACTCAATCAGGCCGTCAGCGCCCTGCGCTTCCTCTACCGCGTCACGCTCGGCAGAGAATGGACCCTCGGGCTCATCCCTCTCCCGAAGAAGCCACAGACTCTGCCCGTGGTGCTCAGTCAGGAAGAAGTATGCCGCTTCTTTGACAACATTCCCAATCTCAAACACCGGGCGATTGTGATGACCGCCTACGCCACGGGCCTGCGCGTAAGCGAAGTCACCTGTTTGCGCGTGACCGACATCGACTCGGACCGCATGATGATCCGCGTCCGGCTCGGCAAGGGACAGAAAGACCGCTATGTCATGCTTTCGCCCCATCTGCTGCAACTGCTGTGCGCCTACTGGAAACTGGCCCGTCCGAAGGAGTGGCTTTTCCCGGGCCGTCCTCCCACGCGCCCCATCACGCGCGAAGCCATCCATAAGGTCTGCGTGCGAGCCGGCCATGCCGCCGCTCTGACGAAGCCGTCCCATGTGCGCGCCTTGCGCCATGCGTTTGCGTCCCATCTGCTGGAAAACGGTGCCAACATCCGCGTCATCCAGATCCTGCTCGGCCATCGCAGCTTGCGCACTACGGCCCGCTACACGCACGTTTCCAGGGAAACCATTTGTTCCACTTCCAGTCCGCTGGACTTGCTGCCCAAGACGGTAGAGGAGATCCGCAAACTCACCGACCCTAAATCCTGACGCGCCGCCGACGCAAAGGCAGCAGTCTATGGGCAGGCATGCGCTCGAGCTTGCAGATATCTTTCGTCTGCATGGCCCGGCTTACCGCGAAGCCTATCGCGGCATGATCAACTCGATGCAGCGGCGCGTCATGCGCGCCATCGAGGCCTGCCGCACGGCGGTTCTGGGCGGGCATGTGGAGAAGTGTGACCGTTGTGGGCATCGCAGGATCCATTACAATTCCTGCGGCAACCGCCATTGCAACAAATGCCAGTCCCTGGCCCGCGCCAGGTGGCTCGAAAAACACCGCGCGCTGCTTCTGCCGGTACCCTATTTTCATGTGGTCTTCACCGTTCCCGCCGCCATCTCCTCGCTGGCGCTGCAAAACCAGCGCCTTGTTTACAGCATCCTGTTTCGCGCGGCCGCGCAAACCTTGCGCCGCATCGCCGGAGATCCCAAACATCTCGGCGCCCGGATTGGCTTTCTCGCGGTGTTGCACACTTGGGGGCAAAACCTGCAGCATCATCCCCACTTGCATTGCGTCGTGCCCAGCGGCGGCCTTTCCATCGACGGCCGTCGCTGGGTTCGCGGCCGCGCTCACTTCTTCCTTCCGGTGCGTGTCCTCAGCCGTCTCTTCCGAGGCGTATTCCTCCATGGCCTGCAAGAAGCGCGGGCCGCGGGAAAGCTCCGCTTCGACGGTTCCCTTCAGAAACTCAGCGATGCCGGCGCCTTTGCGCATTGGATCAAAACCTGCCGCAGCAGCGAATGGGTGGTTTACGCCAAGCCGCCGTTCGGCGGCCCGGAGCAGGTCCTGGACTACCTCGGCCGCTATACCCACCGCGTTGCGATCTCCAACAACCGGCTGATCAGTCTTCAGGACGACAAGGTGACTTTCCGCTGGAAAGATTACCGGGCTGGAAACCGGCAGAAACGCATGACCCTGGACGCCGAGGAGTTCATCCGCCGCTTTCTCCTGCACGCCCTGCCTCGCGGCTTTGTCCGCATCCGGCACTACGGCTGGCTCGCCAATGCCCAGTGCCGCCAGAAGCTGGCCTTATGTCGCAAATTGCTTGGGTTCGAGCGGCCCGAAGAAGAGCAAAAAGGGTCCACTCAGAACTTGAGGGATACCGGCAAAGAGCTCACGGCCGCGTCGTTCATGATCTGTCCGGCTTGCGGCCAAGGGCGCATGGTTGTGATCGAGATCATCGATCCGACCGGCAGCTTACGCGAGCCGATGCCGACGATCGATTCATCATGAAAGTAAACGCTCTCGACTACCCCCAGTCTCATTCTTCTTCGGCCTCACCCCTGATCGCTCGAAGTCTGCGCATTGTGACGGCTTACGTACTGCTTCCACACTCTTTCGGCCTCACACGCGCTGCAATTTCGGGGAGATTCATTCAAATCGGATCCCTGCTCACCCCTCCGAAGCTTTGCTCCACCCCTAATTCGGAACTTATGTGCCCGCGGATTTATTCGTACGATTGAAACAAAACACACAGGTGGGTAAGCGGCTTCGTTCATCGCCGTCTTTCTGAAGTCTCGCGAAGACGATTGCCTCGGGAATCGACGTTCTCGAGTCGCGAGACTTCAGAAAGACGCCTCTGCATTATGTCAACTTCCGGGGCAAAGTCCCCTGAAATCCCGTCCCGGAGGGCATTATAACCCATAACGGCAGAAGAGGATGCCGAATTTGGGAACAGCTTCAGTATTGCCGGGGGCGCTTCGTCGCCCTGAAATTTCTTCCGGGAGATGTCTCCCGGGACCCCAATCGAACGAACGGGAAACCAAGGACCTCAGCGAAATGACGCCGGACAGGACCTGATAGAGGCTATCAGGCAACAGAACATTTCAATCATATGGGCCGAGGCTGCCATCGCGACTCCAAAACGTCAATGCTTTCAGTGCGGACGGGATTTTGACAAAGGACAGCCTACTCACCCGGGGTCGTCACTTGTTTCGCCGTGCCTGCTGAGCCAAGTGGTGTTGATCCAGCGCGTGGCGGATCAAGACCTTGATCACCGCCTGACGGCTCACGTTCAGTTCGGTTGCGGCCCGATCCAATTCCTGCAACATGTCCGCCGTCACATCCAGGTTGATCCGCTGAATGGGTTGCATCATTTTGCCCCGATTGGTGAAGTAGCGCGAAACGTCCTCTCCCCTCTCCGCCTTTGTGGCGATGGATTCCGCTGGCGCCGCTTTTTTCCTACTCGTTTTCTTCATAAAGCTTCCTCTCCTGCAGCGTCGCCCGCCACAGGGTTATCAAGTGATAATATTCCCCCAAGCCGTCCTCGCGGATTTCGAAGATGAGGGAGATTAGGCGGCCCTTCGCCCATCCGATCGCGCGGTACTGTTCTGGATCGTCGTTGCGCTGGTCTTGATAATAAGGATGCGTGAAGATCTCTTGCGCCTCTTCGAAACCGATTGCGCGCTTCGGATTTCTTCTCAGTGCGTCGCTCTTTGCCCTGCTAAACCTGAATCGCACGATAGAATGATATAACAGTTATACCACTTCGTTCAAGTCCAAGGGCTAGCCCGACTTCCGCAGTTTGAGGTCTAAACAGACTTTCTGAACTAAACCGCTGCGCGGTAGCGCTCTGACCTTGAGGTTCTCTGTGGAAACGTAAGGTAAGCGCCCATCCATAAAGACAAAAGGCTCCTTCCTGAGGGAAAATGTTGGTGCCTAAGCAACATTCAACTCAGAAAGGAGCCGTTATGGTTACGCCCTTGCGTCAAGGTATGTCCGAGGACATGCGGGTGCGCAATCTTGCTGTCACCACGCAAAAAGCATACATCGATCAGGTCGCCAAATTCGCAAAATATTTTGGCAAGTCACCGGCTTTGCTGGGTCCTGAAGAAGTTCGGACCTATCAGGTCTACCTCAGAAATGAGAACAAACTTGGTTGGAGCACCTTCAATGGCGCTGTCTGCGCCCTCCGCTTTCTTTACCAGAACACGCTGCATGTCGATTGGGTTTTCGAAAAGATCCCGTATGCCAAGAAGCCCAGGAAGCGCCCCATCATTCTCAGTCTGGACGAAGTTTGCGGATTCATCCAGGCTATTCCCAATCTCAAGCACCGCCTGTTGGTGATCCTCGGTTATGGTACCGGGCTTCGTGCTTCAGAAGCCCTGCAATTGCGCATTGGCGACATCGACTCCAAACGCATGATGATCCGCGCCAATCAAGGAAAATGGAGAAGCGACCGGGATGTTCCCCTCTCTCCTACGCTTCTGGCTTGGCTGCGAGCTTATTGGAAGATCGTTCGTCCTACCGAATACCTCTTCCCAGGAAGAAACCCGGCCCGACCTCTGGCAAGAAAAACACTCGGCACAGCGCGTTTATGAACTCGTGTACTAAGGTCTTCCGCTTGGGGAGGTCCATTGCCGGCGCGGACAGGGCGAGACTTCCAGGTGGCGGTGTCCCAAACCACGAGCGAGTTGTTGCCGCCGCCGCATGCGAGCACCTTGCCGTCCGGCGAAAACGACAGGGTCGTGATTGATTCGGCAAAGTAGGGGCCCTTAGTGACAGGCGGGCCAGGGGATTCGCCGGACCGGCGTTCGAGCAGAATCCGCGTCAGTTTTCCCGTATTTGGATCCCACAATCGAACCCCGTCATCGCCGCCGCTGACCAGCATCGAACCATCCGGTGAAAAACAGGCATCATGAACCGGGCCGGGATGACCGCTGAGCTTTCGTATCATTTTGCCTGCGCGCACATCCCACAACATGACGGTCGAGTCGGCCGAGCTGCTTGCCATGGAAGTGCCGTCGGCGCGGAATGCAACGGCCGTGATACGCTTCTTGTGGCCCGTCAGCACGTGCAGCACCTCGGCAGATTTCAAATTCCACACCCGCACGGCGAGATCGTCGTCGCCGCTTGCCAATTGCGCAGAATCGGGAGAAAAAGCAAGCGCGCGGATCGCGCCCGCATGTCCTGCCAGGGCTTTCAGTGGTTGCCAGTTATCGGTACGAAACACCGATATGGCACCGTCGGTGGCTCCGGCAGCAAACCACGCCCCGTCGGCCGAGAAGGCGAGAGCAGTGGCCGGGGCAGAAAAGGCAGCGAGGCTGCGGGTGCCTGCGTCTACCGAAGTGGGCCGGATTATGACCGTTCCAGCCGGACTACCCGCCACCGCCATTGATTTTCCATCCGGCGATAGCGCAATGACCTCCGATATTACGGGAATTTCGCTCCGGTTTGCGCGCATTCGCCCCGTCAGGTCCCAGAAATACAAATTTCCGTCATCGCTTGCGGCAAACAATCGCCCGTCCCCTTGCGGTCGGACCGTCAGGATGCGATGCGCCGAAACCACGCGTCCGGAACGCCCGGCGGGGACAGGAGCCGGCAGACCCTGGGAAACGGCGTTTTCGGAGAGCTCCGCGGGCGAGATCGTGGCGGCCACCTGGGCGTTTCCGGGATGATAAAACAAAAGCAGGCCGCCGCTGCCAATTGTGCAGAATAGTTCCTTGCCGGGAACCTGGATCATCCTGATTCCCATGCTTCTCATCGCGCCGGCAGGGTTTTCCAGTTCATATTCATTCAACTGATTTCCGGTGCGGACGTCCCAGATTCGCAATGTTCTGTCGATAAGCGCCGGCCGGACATCCAGTTCATAAGGATCGGATCCCAAGCCCAGTATCCTCTGCCCGTCATCTTGAAACAGCAGCGAGTGAATCGGAATGTTCAAGCTGCGGATGGTACGGACGAGTTTGCGGGTCGCCATCTCGAACATCCTGATTTCACCACGTTTCAGATTCTGGTAGTTCCAATCTTCGGTGCCGAAAGCCAGCATGCCACCGTCAGATGAAAAGGCGAGCGGATGTTCCTGTGTCTGCGAGGATCCGCGGGACAGATTGCCCAACAGCTTGCCGGTATGCGGGTCATACAGGTTTACCTCGTATTCGTTGAGCCCGCGCTTCGAGGTAACGGCCAGGGCCAGGATGTTCCCCGCAGGGGTTAAGGCCGCCGAACGAAACCCGAACGGCTGGTTGTAAAGCACCGTGATATTGCCGGTCGACACGTTCCAGAGCAGAACCTCGATAGACAATCGGGCGACGACCGCCAGGACTGAGTTGCCGGCATCGATACAGATTGCGAGCGTGCTGGTCGCACCTTTGCCGTTGTGCTGTGCGATGACCCGTCCGGTGCTCGTTTCCAGCACCTGAACCGATACATAGGGATCAAGAGGTTCGCCGATGGCGGATCGGGAACGGAATGCCTGTATGCAGATGACAATCCGCGTCCCGTCCGGCGAGAAGGTCAGCGCCTGCAGACTGCCGGGTTGAAAACGGTAGTTCCACCGGACCTTCCAAGGATCGATCTGAACGAGCGTCAGTGTGCCCGGCTGAACAAAGGCACCGAGGTTGCCGTCATGCGAAAAAGCGGCTGAATAGATCCCATTGGAGCTCGCGGGAAGCCCGCCCCTCTGTTGGGACAGGACATGAGGCATCAGAACCAGCGCACACACCCACACGCACAACAGCCCTTTTTTTTGCATGCTACCCCCAAAAGCTGGAATACAGCAGATAGAAAACAGGAGGTTTCTGCCCGTGCCACAAAAACCAGTGACTCCCCTCCAGGATGACGGATTCCACATTCCAACGTGGCACGGGCTTTCAGCCCGTGCAGCCGGATTATTCCGGAGTACTTTTTGCCGTTTTCCGTCTCCTTTCTGCTTTCCTATTTCTTGGGATACCCGACCGATTGCGTCAGGATGATCTTCTGCTCGGGACGCAGGTTCAGCACCTTGCCCAGCGCTTGCCGAAGAACATTAAAAAAGTCGTGATCTTCTGCTCAGCCATAGGAATTCTCCTTTGGATGCCTGTGAATTGCATCGATCCTATCCCTGCGTGGTAACCGCTGATTTTTGCATTCGCCCTACGACCGTAATATCGACATGTCGAATCTTGTCTGCCACATTGTTCTTAAAGTGCGCCCAGGAAGTCTCGCCAAGCAGGCACTGGAAGTACTGTAACTCGACCTTCTGGCCATAGTGACCGACCGTGATACACTTCTCCTTGCGTGCTTTTTCGATGCGCATCCGGTAGTTTAACATTTCATCTATAAGTTCATGCAGCGCATCTAGATCGGGAGTGAACGCTTCCTTTATTTCCTTGGCATCGTATTCACTGCTCATCGGCTCAAGATATTCATCCCACAAACACGTCATCAGGTCTTTAAAACGGCGAAAATAGATGTCCCAAAAAGTACGGCATTCGGCCCACTGATCAACCGTCATGACACCGGGCATTTCCTCGAGGGCTACCACAGTTCTTTCAATTTGAGCTCTGAGGAGGCCGCCCATCGACAGGAATATATGAAGAAAGTTGGCGACACCTTCCAGTGCACGAGCTTCGCTATGGCGCTGCAGCTTTCGCAAGTGCCGATCAAAAAAATTAAGGGCAGCCTCATGCAGGTTTTTACAGATTTGGAGATTTCGCACGCCGAGTGACCGCATACCTTCCCGGCCTTCCCAAACTGGCCTTCCTCGCAAAAAAGGTGGTCTCGGAACGTTGATAAGAGGAATGTCGCAGAAATTTAAGAATGCCAATAACGCCGCCTCATCGCCAGCCCGAATAAGGTCATTCAGCACGGTGAAAAACTGCTGAGCACTTTGCTGGGCCTCGCGAATGTGCCGTTCGCGACGTATGCTGTTGTTGGTATCGATATCCAACAAATTTATAAGCAGGATTTTATTGCTTACTTGATGTCCTTTGACGCGGTCTCGCAAAAACACTACGCACATCGTATCACTAAGCTTTGCCAGCAGTTTGTCCGGAACTTCACCAACAAGGCGGCCACCACATGCTCTTAATGGCAGTTCGGCATTTTGTACGGAAGGGAATTCCAATGCCAGCTTAACTGTGGTCAGGTCATAGGGGGCCCGTGTTTCCGTGCTAATGGCGATGGATCGGTCGTCAAGAAATGCTTCCGTTATCGTGATATCGACAACAGCGGGGGAGCCGATCGTTCTATCTTCTTTGGAGGTCTGAAGGTCTTCTTCCTTCGTTAAAAGGACAGCAGACATGTCGGGATCACAAAGCGCACGTGGATTGACAGACTTCTTGGGGACCAGTGAATAAAGCAGCAGAGTTTCAACATTGCGCGATTTAGCCGTTGCCATGAGAGCAGCTGAGGTGAAGTCTGCACTTCCGTAAGCGATGAAGTAATGGCGGGGCGTCTCAAAAATAAAAAGCTTCGCATGCAGGGGCTGGACGTGACCATCATCTTGATAGTCACCCAAAAAAATCTTCAAGCGGCCATTCATAAATAGGGCGTGCGATAACCAGTCCGCCGTTAACCGGGCTCGTCAGGATCCCGCTCGCAGCGTCTTCGCCTACTTCCGATAAGGGGCCGTTATGTCAACTTCCGGGGCAAAGTCCCCTGAAATCCCGTCCCGGAGGGCATTATAACCCATAACGGCAGAAGAGGATGCCGAATTTGGGAACAGCTTCAGTATTGCCGGATTCGAACTGTCTTCTAACAATTTCTTTGATCAGTAGGCAAGTGGATCCTTGTACATTAATCCACCCTCGACCTGAGCCATCTTCTGGTTGAACCAGCTTACGGTGCCTGTCTTCTTAAGACCGCCGCCGGGATCATTTATGAAAACGATATCATTCATGACCCCCGTTAGAACCACAATGTGAGGGGGGCCATACCAGAATCCGGCGCACCAAATAGGTCCGTGCTGTCTTAGCATTTGAGCCAAATCATCACTGCTGTAGGCGGTCTTCTTTCGGGGCGCTGCTTTCAGGCCAACAGCCTTTGCCAGTCTTATGAAATCGTTAACTGTCACACCGCCGTTGTCGTTCCATTCTTTCACGAGCGTAAACATCGGGCCTGCCCGATGCGTAAGGTTTTGCCAATAGAACCATATCATTTGGGCCGATGCATGCCAGCATAACATCGTCTTACTTTGGGTTACCACGGGCACATTGATTTGGTAGGTAGCCATGTTTGTCAGACCTCGTTGAGGATTAAAACAGAAGTACCGCTAAGAGGATAAGAAGAATTGGCTGCCTAATGTTCATGGCTGCCTCTTCAGGATCCCCTATCTCCAGCTGATAAAAAGCGGGTATGTCAACCTCGGGGCATGAATCCCCGGCCAAGCGGCATTTTATAGCCAAACGGGGGTCTTGGATCTGCTTTTTTTGCACACCAATCCTTTATTGCAGGGCGGATTAGTCGCCCTTCATTGGCTATTTAGGCGCACGCGCACCTAATGGCAGCGCAGATTGATCGCTCCGCTACCACGCAAACGCCATGTCTGGGTCCGATACCGGTTCCGCGGCCACTAACCTGTTGGCGGCGTCCGCGGCCTCATAGCGGCCGCGGGACAGTTCGGCCTCGTATTGATGCGGGAACTGAGCGAGGTCGAGTGCGTGCGGGTGCGCCAGATGGCTCAGGATGTGACACAGATCTGGAATGCGCCGACCACCACGCCACGGGACCGCAAGTGGCTGTTGCGCGCTGTCATCAAACGCGTGGTTTATGGTGTACCCCAAAAACTGGACAGGTGATTAAGGTGTAAAATCGCTGCCGCCTCGGAGGAGCGAGCGATGAAAAGAGAGCGGAAGCGGTATGATGGGACACTCAAGGCCAAGGTAGCGGTGGAAGCGATCAAAG
>JAIQGI010000023.1 GCA_020072565.1 Terriglobia bacterium | reverse complement strand
TCTTCGCAGCATCAGGCATGGTGACTCATCGTCACCATGGCAGCCGAATCATTCAGTTGCGGAACATACGATCTGCGAAAAACGAGGGTGGGTCATTTTTGGAGAGCAGCAGCGGGTCACTTATCCCGAGCGCCGAAGCCGATCTTCCCAAGCGCTGCAAACACTTGCCGTCGCCAGACCCCATCCCCCGAAGTGGGACTACGTCAACGTGAGTTTGGGGAGGCCGCGAGCCAATCGCTTCTGATGCCATGACGATGACGTGCATCCGCCGCGACTAATCGGTGCTGGCGGATTCCTTTTTAAGGGAGGCCTGTCGGCCCTGCGCGAAAATGGGCATCAGCCCCAGAGCGAGCGCGATCGTGCATCTCAGATTGAAGCAATGATTCATGGTTCTTTGCCTCATGTTCCATAAGGCATCAACACACAACTTCCAAGGCATGCTGTTGAAACGTCCTGCTGCCTTTCCTGAATCTGCGTGGTTACTTAAACTCGAAAGTTACATTTTCGAGCAGATGCTCACGATCTGCTGTCATCGTCATGATTATTTGCTTGGGACGAATCTTGGCGATTTCCTCTTTCGCATCCTTCTTCGGGAACTCATTTGCGTAACTGACGTCGAAGATATCACCGGCTCGCAGGCGCCATAGCGACTCCAGCCGCTTGGCGACCTGCTCCTGCACGCCTTTGAAGATTAGGCTACCCATGCGGTATTGGGGCCCGGCGTCCACTTGAATATTATAGGTCACGGTGCGATCCGCATCGTTGAAATCCGGCGTTGCCTTGGTCTGCGCCTCGATATAGCCATATTTGCCAAAATGCCTTTCTATTGCTGCAAGGCCTTCATCAATTTGGATACCATCGGCAATGTCTCCGGTCTTTAGCCGCATTATCAGATTCAGATCTTCATGGAGCAGCCCGCTATCTCCAGTCCAAAGGGCATTACTCCACGTGTATTCCAATCCCTCATCCGGTTCCAGTATTACGGTGATGCCGGTTGCCGATGCCGATTCGTCCTCGATCCTGAGCGCTACATCCTTAAACCGCATGCGCAGGTACCCTTTCTTGCGAAATAGCTGAGCAAGAGTCTCGCGCGCAAATTTTTGCGCCAAAGTTCTGGAGTACTGTTGACCAAGCAAGGGCTTGGCCTTCTCCTGCAGCTCTGGCTCAGGAACAGCCTTTGATCCGGGAAACTCCAACTTACGGATGGGCAGATCGACGCCGGAAACCTGGAAAAGACACTGGAGTGGAGCGCCTTGATGCTCCTGGTACAGCATGGTGGTCACAGCCCCGGCGATGTTGCGTGCGCGCAGGAGGTCTTGCAATGCTCGCGTAACATCCTGCAGAGCCGTTCCCACCTCAGGTATGCGCCCGCTGAACATCGGCATTCTCGCGCGCATGGCATTGAGAATTTCGTTGTCGTTAAACCACACGAAATTGTTGAAGATGCAGGGCAGGAGCTTCTTTGTCTCGACAACCTGAAACTCTAAATCCATCTTTCCCGAGTCGTAGCTGTAACGGTATTTGACACTTTCAAAGAAGCCAGGCTGCGCCAGTCTTTGCACCGCCGCCTGAATGTCCTGCAGGGTGATGCTTTGGTTGCTGTGCAAGCCGCTGGCGGACACCACCTGCGTGGCGTCAAAGCTACTGAGTCCCGTTATCTTGACGCTGGCCAACCGGAAAGTCTCCGTTTGGGACTGGCCGAACGAAGAACAAGCCAGAAAGAGGGACGCAATGCAAAAGAGGGATAAAGTCTTTCGCCGGAGATGATTTTCTGACCTCATGGAATCGACCTCGGATTCGCAATGCCCGGTGATAGGCGCAATATTTGCCATCTCTGGGATCTGGAAACAAATTACTCAACCTGGGAATTCATGCATACTCCAATCGGGAGTCGAGTAGCTTGTTCCCCGATCTCGATAAGCGGGACGACACCCACATGGAAACCATCGACAAACAATACGATCGCGATTTTGGAGTGCGCGGTGACATGCATCTCGGCACATTCCTTGAGCGCGAAGGTCTCCCGTCTCTGAACGACCTGACCAACAACCGTTGCGGACGCAAGTAATCGCATTCGGCGCAAACTGCCGCATCACACGCAATGGCCGGCGACCTTTATAGCCTCCGGGAAATAGGGTGCCGTCCCTATTTCACACGGTCAGTCCCCATTTCCCTCGGATCCGTTCTCATTGGAAAACACAGTACCCCTTCTATTGCCCTCTTTTGAGGGTATTACCTCCTTTTGCGCCAGGCTGCGCCGGGGCCGCGGCCCAGGCATTCCACGTTTCCGCCAGTCTGAAGATTGCGCAGGACCTTGCGGATCATGTCGCGGCTTACCCCTGGACAGGCGTTTTCCAGCTGGGCCAGAGAAAACGGCCCCGGGAAATTACTGATGGCGGCTTCGATCAATTGTGTCTTGGCGCCGCGCGGGCTCTTAGTCTGTCCCAACCGAACTTCGAACTCCCCGTATGCCGATTTGATGATAAAGAGGAGGTAGCCTATGTATGGCCAGGGATCGTGTTTCCCTTCGTGCCAGCCCTGGGAGCTTGATTCGAGCGTTTCATAATATCGCTCCTTGTTCTGTTCTATAAGTCGTTCCAGGCTGATATAGCGTCCGACATCATAGCCGAGGAGGTAGCACTGAAGCAGAAGCATGAGGCGTGAGACGCGTCCATTTCCGTCTCGGAACGGATGAATGCAAAGGAAGTCGAGGTTGAAGGCGGCAAGCGCAACCAGAGGGTGGACACCGTTTTCCTCCAGGCAGCGGTCCCACAGGGACACCAACTCCCGCATGAAGGACGGCGTCAGTTCCGGGGAAACGGTTTTGAATCGTACGCGAACGCGCCCGTCCGGGTACTTCTCGATGATGTCTCCTTCCTTCTCTTTGAATCTGCCGGCATCCCATGCGCCGCTCCGGCAAAGCCGGTGCATTTTGACGATCGTTTCAACGGAAACATTGAGATCCGAAGCCCGCTCATGGATTATCTTCAACGCATCCCGATAGCCGCGGACTTCTTCTTCGTTGCGATCACGCAATGGCGGTTTCCCGAAAACGATCGTGCCGACTCGGGCCCGATCGATCTCGATCCCCTCGATGCGGTTTGACGAGATGGCACTTTCGATGAGCGCATGCTCCCTCAAAGCTTTCAGCTTTTGCGGCGCTTGGCGGACGAAAAGCTCCTGCTTTCCGCGGGCCTCGCCGAGATCGGCCAGCACCCACGCGGCCGATGCCGGGATCGAATTGAGATCGGTCAAGAACTTTTTCAGCGTCTGCACGTTTGACTCCTCTCCTAGGCAGCTCAATGATCAGCGCGCGCCGCACGATTTATGCTGGTTGCCTTTGTCACCTTGGAACGGTTTGTTCGAGACAGTCTCGGCGGCCTGTTCGAAACAATGAAGAACAAAACTCGTACCTTTGCGCGTTCATGTATCCCCGCGGTACAATGGACTCACATTCCAGCACCATTCATCCAGGGCCCACACCCCTATCCCAACGATTCCCGGTGCTTCAGTCTGATATAGAACGTTCTCTGGCGCAGCAATTGACCCGGACTATCTGTTATGACCTCCCATTTGTTTATGACCTGACCATGCCACCGGCGATCCAGTCTTCGATTTTTCTTGTGATCATAAAAGGAGGGCCAAAACTGGAGCAAAGTCCATCCAGAAATCTTCCCGAATGCATGATCTCCTTTCACTGCAATATTTATCGAGGTCGGCCCGCGCCCTCCGAGTCATGATCCCTTGTAATAAGGTAGCGTCCCTATTTCCCTTCATAATTGAGATCATCCGTTTTTGATACAGCGCCTTGGCGTCGTCAGTCCCCCCGGCCAACTCGATCCGCGAAATCACAAACAGGAGCTCCGACGGAGGGACGTGCTTATCCTCGGCTCTAAATGTCGAAGTCCTCGATAAACCTCCTAACGTTGATGCGAGACGCGCAGCCTACGCTTTTAATTATGTTCTGTGCCGCCCGATCATCAATTTCGCGGTTCCAGTCGACGAAGTCAGACTCGGGAAACTCGGTTCGGAAGATCTTCTCGACGGTGGCTTCGGCGTCCTCAAGTTTATTGATGAACCTGGAATTCATCAGACATGTAGCAATGACGGTGCACTTCCTCATGGTATTTGCCTGTCATCATAGAATTTCATGAATTCGAAGGTAGATGCGTCCGGTTTGAGATGCTTCGCGCCGCTTTCGCAATAGCAACTGGATCAAATCGATGCGCCCCTCGAGGACAGCCATCAAATCGCTGCCATCCATGAGAATCATCAGTCTACGCCCTGACGAATGGGCCTTAATGCCGTCATCTGAAAACCCATTTATCGAGAGGAAGAGGCCCAGGGTATTATCGAGCTTGCGCGAGAGTTTGCCCGCGAGACTATCTAGTTTGGCAGCCCCGACAAGCTCTTGCTGCCATTTACCTTCGAAGAGGTAATCCGTCCCTTCGAACGTGAATGCTCCATCGATCTGTTCTCCTGTGATTTTAAACGACGCTCTGGGGTCCAGATCGAACAGCTCAAAGAGCATCCGGAGAATCTTCTCAAGTTGATATCCACGGTGCTGATGATCCGTATCGGTCAGCAACGCCAGGTAATCCCGGTTTAGCTTTTCTAAACCTTCGCGCACTGCCGTCTTTCGCAAGAGTTCCTCGTGCGCAACGCGCCGGCGCTCTTCCACCTTCTTCTGCTCCTCCAAAAGCGCATCATGACCTCCTGCCAATCTGCGCAAAGCACGAACCGCGGCGCGCGCAGCGGCAGCCTTCTCCTTGCCACCCTCGAGGCGTTCAAGGTGGGAGAAATCCTCAACGCGCGCGACCTCACTGATGAGACACACAAGATCGTTTTGATACTGATCCTGCCTCTTCGCCATGAAGTCGACCAACTTGCTAGCGATGTTCCGCTTGTAGTCGTCCCAATTCAGCCCTTCCAGGAGGCCGGGAGTGACGAGTGTGTTTGTGAGAAAGCTCCGCAGGTCGCTCTTGTACCAGTAAAGCTGAGTGACCGCTTCTTTAAGAGCCACAATGGCTGCCGGGGCGATCTTCTTCATTCTATTGGTCCAGGAAGTTTTTGCAATTCCAGTTCTTGATAACAGACAACATAGCCAAGCACCACTAATCTCCTCACTCGGAATCAGGTTTGGGTTTCTCTGAGCGGATCCAATAATCACAGATCTTCGCCACATCGGGCTCGGGCCGTTTCTCCATGTTTCCGCTCCAACGCTTCCCGAATTCAGGATCCCCGCTGTTCGGGACGCGCTTTTCGTCCTCGATTCGAGCCACAGCAAGCCGCACGGGCATCTTGGATGCCAGTCCAATGGCCATTACTTGTCCCCGCGGAAGAGCCGGCAGAACATCTGTGAGCATCTGCATAGAATCTGGGAGAAGGGCCACGACGTGATTCTTGTCAGTGTTGTTGGCAAGACGCATGCACAGGAAGGTATTGCATTGGCTGAGTAGCGTCTCACTCAGCTCACTGGGTCTCTGACTGACAACGATTGTGCCAATCCCGAATTTTCGGCCCTCCTTGGCAATTCGCTCAACGCTATCTCTGGCCTCTCCATACGCTCCGCGGCCGCTTCTTGATATGTAATTGTGGGCCTCTTCATAGACGGCAAGTGTGGGTGTGCAGAGGCCGCGTTTGGCTAGGAAGTGCACCTGAAAAAGTACTCGGGAGAGCGTCGCCACGACTGTGCCTACAGTTTCCGATGGGAGATAGCTGAGGTCAAAAACAGTTATTGGCTGAGCGTTCACCCCCCTGAAGCCGGTCATGTCTTTGACCATTTCAGGAAGTTCATTTTCCCCTTTCAGCTTGTACTGAAACATGAAAGAGTACCGCGGGTCATTTACGCGTGCGTCGACACGAAGTGTGAGTCGGTCCAGTTCCCCGTGAAGAGGACCTCCGGTCACCACTCTGGGCTTTTTCGCCTGGAATCTCATTCGTGCACCAAACCAGTCTTCCTTTTCTCCAGCTTCGAGAGCGAGCTTGTCCGTGTCGGAGCTATATGTAGCTGAGTTCAAGTTGTGAAGATAGTTTTGGAGCCCATCGAACAAAAACGGAATAGGGGCATCAAGATCGATCTTATTGGCCAACTGGTCGTCTTTTAGCACGCTTCTGCAATATTCCTGCTTTAATTTAAGAATCCCATCTCGGAATGCCCACCGTTGGTTGTGGATGTTAAACTGATTGCTTAAGTCGGCACACAGAGAGAAAAGGTCATCAAATCCATGTAACCATGCGGGGAGGGAGAGCAGATCTGCACGAACCTGTCGAGCATGGTGAAAGCAATTTCTGTATTCACCGTGCAAGTCGAACACGACAATATTTGCACTGGGGAATTCATCTATAAGGCGCTGTAGTAGACGTGCAACTGTGTAGGATTTACCACATCCGGTTGTCCCCACGATGGCGGTGTGTTTCCCTAATAAATGGTCAACATCGAGGTAAACAGGCAGTTCTGAATCGACATAATCCCCAATTGAAAGTACCTTCCGATCTGCCGGAGGTGACAATGCTATCCGGAGGTGGTGTTCGAGCGCGAGCATGACGACATCACCGACTACGGGAAGACGTGAGACACCTACTTCGAATCTGTTGCCCACGATCGTGCCTACCAGAATCCCGTCTATCAGTGTTTTGTCAAGCTGCGGTAGTGGCGACGGGAGATAAGGAAAGTCGCCGTGCGGCAGAATCGTTTCCGTTTTTTCGGCGCCTGTACGTGTTGCTAATGGAGCCCACTGACTCTTGCGCACAGTGGTAGCCAGCACGAGGTGTTTGTCGTGGCCTGCGTCAACGATCAGATACGTCCCTGGTTGGCCGACGGTATATGTTGCACCCTCATGTCGAACATGTAGATCGCTCAAATGCGGGTCAACTTCGACTGTCAGGTGAGCCCCCGATACCGCAAGGACATGTCCGATGTTCTTGCTCATGATTGGCCCTCCGCAATTGGTGCATTATCGTTGGTTGCTTCCAATGCCCTGAACTCCTCAATGAATTGCTTAAATCTCATATTTATTACGGGTTGGACAGATCGAGATCGGCCAAAGTAAGACGATAGTGTTCCTGAACTCATTTGGGGATCGATAATGAAGAGAAGGGTGTTATCACGCTCGACAAAGGAACGGACAGCTGAACGGATGTGTCGGTCAGGGAAAGCCGTCCCGACGCAAATCAGGAGCTCGACCTCTTCAAGTGTCCTCCGGAACGCTTCGAACATATCCATGTACGGGAACGTGTACGTCTGTGAGTACTTTGCGGGAGTCGGAAATATGACGATCGGCTCGTTTTCTTGGGAAGGCTTCTCATGCAGAGCGCAGCAACTCGCCAGTTTGCCCCAAAGCTCGTTGCCTACCCGCCGTACTATGATGGACTGATCGGAGTATCCCTTATCCTCTTTGGTTTTCTCCTCAGCCAACGGTTGGGCATATGTCCAATCGACGGAACCGTGAAGCTTCCAGTAGTAGACGGCACACCGATTCCCGGGAGCGGAGGCGGCGCGCGTGTAGCAACCCATGTTGAATGTGGGTAGAATCGCACTTTCAAATCCGTCAACCAATACGAGGTCTGGTCGGCGATCTGAACGTGGCCGCTGGGAAAGTCGCACCATAGCCGCTTCAATGCACAAGTCGATGTTAGTGGTGAACACACGGACAAGTTGATTCATTGAAGTTCCGAAAGAGGCCATCGAAAGGAGGAAATCGGAAAGGTAATTCACCTCGCCGGTTCCATGGTCCGAATACTTGTGGCTTTCTAAGTCGCACATCGTCGCCATGAATCGGACAAGATCTTCGGACGCTTGCGTGATCGCCGCCAAGTCAACCTGTGACTCGCCGAGTAGCGTTTTCACTGGCGCGAATCCGCTGGGTGGCTCCGCTGCCGAGTCAAGTAATTGATGTAGCCGAGTGAGCAAATCCTCGATGTTCCAAGACACTTCCTTTCCCTCACTCTCAGGACAGAGCTTGGCTAGCAGACTCAGCGTTGACTGGCTAATTCCGTGCTCGGGCTTCCCAGATTTCATCAGGATACGAAGGATATTCGCCATCTCCGCCATAGTTGGGATGCCGTAGTCATGACTTGAACCCGCACCCAAAAAGATTGCCCATCGTTCCTTGGCCTGTCGCAGACTGTTGTGCAAGTGCAATGCAGGTGAATCAGTCACCGTTGCCTCCTGTAATGCGAATCATAAGGATATCTGTGCTCATTTCGCTCAGGCCGACTTAGTAAACGTACTGCCGTTCAATCCTTATTTACGGAATCGCTCAGGCCGAGTTCGCGCAGGCATTGGCGAGTTTCTTCGGTTTGCTGGGCAGTTATGCCACCCGGCGGCCTGATTTCGGCTGTGACTTCTAGTTTGAGGCCGCCGGCCACTGCGAATCTCGATAGCACTTTCATGTAGAAGTTCATCCATTTCTGGGGTGGGATTTCGCCTCGCCAGGTCATTGACTTTGCGCTCTTTAGCCTCTGAGTTTCAGGTATTTCCGAGGGGCCGTACAGGTCCTTTTGCTCGTCGGCGTCGATCTCGAAGGGAACGGTGCGGACGTGGCGGCGCATGAAGAGCTTTTTGACTTCGCCGGTTTCAGTATCCGGGAATGAATAGAGCGCTTGCTTGGTCCTGCGCAGGTAAAACGGTGCGTGGCTGCGCTTCAGGGCTTCTTCGAGGCTGCTCACGTCGCCGTAGACGTCGCGGTCGAGGAGCGCCAGGAAAAGGCAGAAGTTTTCGGCATCCCCCTTGTGCGGCGTCGCGGTCATCAGGAGGTAATGATCGGTCTTTTCCGAGAGCAGCTCGCCGAGCTGGTAGGCGAGCGTCTTCTTCTCGGTATTGTAGGCGCTCATCTTGTGCGCCTCGTCGACGATGATCAGGTCCCAGTTGCTGCGGAGCAGGCTGTCTTTGGCCTCTTCGATCCGGGAGACCCAGGAGATCGAAGTGATGACCTGGTTTCTGTCCTGCCACGGATTCTGCCCGTAGTTTGCGCGGAGGACGCTGCCGCGGATCACCTGGAATTTTTCGTGGAATTTGTCCTGCAGCTCGCGCTGCCATTGGAATGTCAGGTTGGCCGGCGTGACGATGAGCGTGCGCTGAACCAGGCCGCGGATCTTCAGTTCCTTCAGAAGCAGGCCCGCCATAATGGTCTTGCCGGCGCCGGGATCGTCCGCCAGCAGGAACCGGATGCGGGGCAGCTCGAGGAAATAGTCATAGACGGCCTCGAGTTGATGAGGGAGAGGATCAACTCGCGCAATCGAGAGAGCGAAATAGGGATCGTATTCATAGGCCAGGCCCAAGCGGAGGGCTTCAATGGCCAGCCGAAATCGTACGGCGTCCCCGTCGAAGGTTTGGGTGGTTACGGCTTCAAGGGAGTCAAGCTGAGCGGGGCTGAGAATCGGCTCGTGAACTCGACCGGATTGCAGTCCTTTCGCAATGACCTTGAAGGCCTCTCCGACCGGGTTGACGACGATTATCTGGACCGGCTCCGGGAAGATCGGGCCCTTGATGATGATATTGGGGCCAAGTTGGTCGAGACGCATTGCAGGAATCCCCTAGAATGCTTCCACAAATGGAAGCCCCATCACCACTCAATACAACACGCTCTACGGCTTCCCGCTCGGAGAAATTCGCCGCCCGCGGAATTATTCTTTTGGGGGAATTTGGGCAAAGCAAAAACACTCCATGATCGGTTTCAGAGCGGATGAAATCAACAAAAATCTTTGAATCTAAACACGATGCCGGAATCGGCCATCAGAAAGTGAACGGCCGTCAGCCTCCGGACAGATAAGAATTGCTGGTTGATCCTGTTTGCCCCAAACAATGTGAACATTGACCACCAGATGCTCTTCCTGCTAACCAAAGGTTACCGTCCAGGCAAACTGGTAATTTGCGTGTCTCCCTATCAATTCTTCCATGCTGTAGTATAATTACATGGATTATGATGATACCACGTCTACTGACAGCGCGGCTTCGGGAGATGATTGGCCGGTTTCCGGCGGTGGCTTTGCTTGGGCCGCGCCAGGCCGGCAAAACTACCCTGGCGAGGGCGCTCGCGGACGATCTCGCCGAAAAGGCCGTCTACCTGGATCTGGAGCTTCCCTCGGAACGAGCCAAACTTTCCGACGCTGAACTCTACCTTTCCGCCCATGAGAATCAGCTGGTAATTCTCGACGAAATCCATCGTGCGCCGGGGATCTTTCAGGTCTTGCGGGGTGTTATTGATCGGCGACGTCGCGAAGGGATTCGGGCAGGCGAGTTCCTGCTTCTCGGTTCAGCGTCCATGGATCTGCTCAAGCAATCGTCGGAGAGTCTGGCCGGGAGAATTGCCTATCTGGAACTTACGCCGTTTACGGTGAGAGAAATCGAAACTCTTGGCACGAATGCAGTGGAACGGCTTTGGGTGCGCGGTGGGTTCCCGGACAGCTACCTGGCGCCGGATGATTCCGGCAGCTTTGATTGGCGGCTTGCGTTCATTCAGACTTATCTTGAACGCGACATTCCGGCTCTGGGGCCTCGTGTGCCGGCGGAGACCCTTCATCGCTTCTGGCAGATGCTGGCGCATAGTCAAGGCCAATTGCTCAACGCCGCGCGCCTCGCTGCCGGCCTTGGAGTCAGCGGCCAGACCGTTGCACGGTATCTCGACATCCTGGTAGATCTCCTGCTTGTGAGGCGATTGCAGCCCTGGACCCCCAACCTCTCGAAGCGCCTCGTGCGCTCGCCAAAGGTTTATGTGCGCGACAGCGGAATCGTTCATGCGCTTCTTGGGATGCCGGTGCACGAGCAATTGCTCGGCCACCCGGTTGTTGGTCCAAGCTGGGAAGGTTTCGTGATCGAGAATCTTATCTCGGCAGCGCCCGCGGGGGCGAATATTTGGTTCTATCGCACATCTGCTGGAGCTGAGATCGATCTGCTATTGGACCTCGGGCCGAACAAGTTGTGGGCCGTAGAAGTAAAACGATCGCTCAGCCGCCCGCATCCAACCAGGGGCTTCCATTTGGCCTGCGAGGACGTGAAGGTGACCCGTCGCCTGGTCGTGTATCCCGGGGAAGAGCAATATTGTATCGATCCCTTAACAGAGGTTGTGTCCTTGCCCGCCTTGCTGAAAGCTGGTTTCGAGTAAGAATGGCCAGACAGTTGCCTGCACTGAATTTCTCAACCCATATAGCGTCGAATGCAACAAAGACCGATGCAGACGCCAACGGAGCTCCGGCACGTCGAGAACCGATTTGGTAACATTAGGCTTTTCCACTGGTCCTGTTCCTGGAACACAGGAGTCCCGAATGATCCCGAACCCGACAACTGCCACTCAACCGGCGACCTCGGCGGCGACGCCGCGGTTGGAGGGATTGATTGTCGGTGGCGGGATTTCCGGACTCTCGCTCGCGCATTGGCTGGGTTTGGCCGATCGTCCCGGCGGATGGGAGCTCTGGGAGGCCACCGAAAGACTGGGCGGCACGATCGGCACGGACCGTGTCGCCGGCTATTCGATCGACTGGGGGCCGAACGGCTTTCTCGATCGCGAGCCGCTGACCCTGCAGCTGATCGAAGAGGTGGGTCTCTCGGAAGCACTGGAACCGGCCGACGACAGCAGCCAGAAACGCTTTATCGTCAAGCATGGGCGCCTGCATCCGGTGCCGCTTTCTCCGGGAGCAATTCTAGGCACCGGTCTGCTGAGCCCGCGTGACAAGGTGCGCATCTTCATGGAGCCCTTCATCGCAGCGCGCCGCGACGACAGCGACGAGTCGGTCTTCGACTTCGCGGCCCGCCGCATCGGCCGCGGTGCTGCCGAATCCTTCATTGATCCTATGGTCGCCGGAATCTTCGGCGGGCTGGCGCGCGAGCTGTCTCTTCCGGCCTGCTTCCCGATCATGCGGGAAATGGAACAGCGCTATGGCGGGCTGGTGCGGGCACTCCTGGCGCGCCAGTTCAAGCGGCGCCCGGGAGGCCGAGATGGGGCAGTAAGAAAATCGAGCGGGCCCGCGGGACCGGGTGGACGCCTCACTTCGTTCCGCGGCGGCTTGGATATTCTGGTCACACGACTGCACGAGCGCCTGCAGGCGATAATCAGCATCAACCGGCCGGCCGTGCGCATCGCCTGGAGCGATGGTATGTGGGAAGTTACGGATCAGGCAGGACGCCGGGTTCGCACCAGGAATCTGATCTGTGCCTGCCCGACTTTCGCCGCGACGCAGATGTTCGAAGATACCGATCCGGAGCTGTCGGCCGCACTCCGGACCATTCGTTACGCGCCCATCGTTGTGGTGGCCACGGGACACCGGCGCGAAGACATCGCGCACGCGCTTGACGGCTTCGGCTTCCTGATACCCCGCTCTGAGGGACTGCGCACGCTCGGCTCCATCTGGACCTCGTCGATTTTTGCCAACCGTGCCCCGGCAGGATATGTCCAGTTCCGATCCATGTTGGGCGGTGCCGGGGATCCCGATGCGCTCAAGCTTTCGGACGAAGAACTCTGGCGCACTCTGCGCAGTGAGTTGGGAGCCCTGGTGGGAATCGGGAGTGACCCGGCTTTTATGCGCGTCTATCGCTGGGAGCGCGCTATCCCGCAATTCACCCTCGGGCACATCGGGCGCCGCGCACGTCTTGAGGAACTGACCCGGCAACGCCCGGGTCTCCATCTCGTCGGCAACGCCTTCTACGGCGTCGGGCTCAACGACTGCGTGAAGATGGCCCACCGCATCGCCCAAGAGATTCTGACTCCCGACTCCTGACTCCCGGGTCTGGTTGTGCGAGACGAAATCCAATATCAAAGGTATAATGCCGGGGTTGCGGCCTTGAGAATGAGAAGCGACACTTCATAGTGTTGAAGCAATATTTGAGCAGATAAAGGAGAGAATATGGACCTGCGCACTCGATATCTGGGCATGAATCTGCGGACCCCGCTCGTGCCTTCCGCTTCGCCTCTTTCGGACACCCTTGATAATCTCAGGCGCATGGAAGACGCCGGCGCCTCGGCAGTGGTTCTCTATTCCCTGTTTGAAGAGCAGTTGACGCGGGAGCGAGAGGCCCTCGATTACCACCTCACGCACGGAACCGAGAGCTTCGCCGAATCTCTAACCTACTTCCCTGCACCCGAGGCGTATCGCGCAGGCCCGGAGGGTTATCTCGAAAAGATCCGCAAGGCCAAGAAGGCAGTCGGCATCCCGATCATTGCCAGCCTCAACGGCAGTTCGATCGGCGGTTGGGTCGACTATGCCAAGAAGATCGAGGAGGCCGGCGCCGATGCGCTCGAGCTCAATGTCTATTTCATTCCCACCGACCCGGCGCAATCCTCGGCCGTGATCGAACAGACCTATGTAGACATTCTCAAGGCGGTCAAGTTTGTGGTCAGCATCCCCGTGGCGCTCAAGTTGAGCCCGTTTTTCAGCAGCATGGCGCACATGGCCAGGCGCTTCGATGATGCGGGAGCCGATGCCCTGGTTCTTTTCAATCGTTTCTACCAGCCGGACATGGATCTCGACAATCTCGAGATCCGTCCCAATGTGTTGTTGAGCACACCACAGGCGCTCCGCCTGCCGCTGCGCTGGGTTGCCATCCTGTACGGCCGGATCAAGGCCGATCTCGCGGCTACCAGCGGAATCCACAGTTCCGATGATGTCCTGAAGGTCCTGCTGGCGGGAGCAAATGTCGCCCAGCTTTGCTCCGTGCTGCTGCGTCACGGCATCGAACATATCCGCGAGATCGAGAAAGGCATGATCGAGTGGATGAAGAATCACGAATACGAATCGGTGAGCCAGCTGCAGGGCAGCATGAGCCAGAAGAATTGTGCCGACCCCTCGTCGTTCGAGCGCGCCCAATACATGCAGGCCGTCATAGCGTATAAAGCCTGACACGCTTGGCGATCAAAAAACTCATCACTCGTTTTTCAGTCGTCAATCGCTTTCCAGAACACCTTGTTCCAGGACCCCAAGGGCGTAGCTGCTCAGGGTGTATCGGGTGCCGTCGGTTTCCAGGAAAATGCCGCCCTGGTCCATCGTGAGCAGCGGCCTTGCTCCATGGCGCAGGAGACGAAGCAGCGTTTCCCGGGACGGATTCTGGAATGGGTTTTTCCGTCCTGCGGAAATCACGGCCCAACGGGGCCGCACGCGATCGAGAAAACGATCGAGCGTGGCGCTGCGGCTGCCATGGTGTGCGACTTTCAGCAGAAGGCTGTGCAACTCTGCTGCGCCCGACAGGACTACCGCTTCGCCGGATCCCTCCAGATCTCCGGCCAGCAGCGCGGAGAAGCGGCCGAACTCCAGGCGCATGACCGCAGAAACATCGTTCAGAGAGCGGGCAGGTCTGCCTGCCGGAGGGTTCAAAGTGCGCACGACCACGCCTGCCAGGTGGTACTCTTCTCCTGCCGTGATGGCGCGAATGGGCACCCGGGCCGCGTGCGCTGCTTCAAGAACACGCGCCTGAACCGGTTCATCGCCGGCATCCCCGTAGCCCAGGCGGCCTGCAGGAAAGTTCTGTAACAGTACCGGCATGCCTCCGGCATGATCCTGGTGTGGATGCGTCAAGACAGCCTGATCCAGGGCTACAATCCATCGTGACCACAGAAACCGGCTGACGACGGCTTCACCGATATCGAAAGGGTTCGCATCTTCAAGTTTGGTAGCGTCCACGCGAAGCCCGCCGGCATCGATGACCCAGACGCGTGCGTCGGGGAACTGGATGACCATGGAATCGCCCTGGCCGACATCGAGAAAGGACAACCGGAGCAGGGGGGCATTTCCGGCGCGGCCCGCGCCACGCGAAGTCGGGAGCAGAGCGATGCCGGCTGGAGGCAGGATCCTCAATTCGGCCAGTGACAAGCCGGCGATCTCTAATCCCACGAACGCGCAGGCAATCCACAAATGGCGCCACCGGAGGAAGCACCACAGAAAAACCAGGAGGAATCCTGCGAAAACCCAGAGACCCGATGGAGTCGGGCAACGCAGCCATGCACCCGGGAGCGCAGAGAACCAGCGGTTGGCGTCCAGCAGCAGCGAAGCAGACATGCCGGCAATACGGAAAGCCGGCCACGCCGAGGGCGCCACACTCGTTAGCGCTTCGGCAGCAATGCCCGCCGCCAGCACCAGAGAAGAGAGGGGAACCACCGCCAGGTTTGCTGCTGGTGCCACCCAACTCAACCGGTTGAAATAATAAGCAAGCACCGGCTCGAGCCAGACCTGCACGGAGATCGATATCAAAAGCATGCTCCCGATCATGAATCCGATGGTGGCGGCCGCCCGGAACGAAGCCCGCATAACCCGCTCCAGCCTCGGATGAAACCGGTCGGCGCAGGCTTCTGCGAGCACTTCGGCCCGAAACCGCAGGCGGCGCCCCTGCGACTGCCATTTCCCCGTCTGCAGGTGCAACCTTTCGGGGTCGCCGGCATGTCGCATAGGGTCCAACAGCGGACGCAGCGCCCGCTCAATGGCGGGCAGCCCCATCAAGACAATGGCCGTGACCGAAAGGAAAGACAGCTGGAATCCGGCGTCCTGGAGCCATCCGGGACGCGCGCACAGCAGCAGAAACGCGCAAGCGAGGACGATGTTTGCCGGGGATGACCGGCGAAAGAGGCTCTGGCCGATCAGGTACAGCGTGAACATCCAGAGCGCCCGCGTGATGCTGGCCTGAAAGCCTACCAGGCAAGTAAAAAACAGGATACCGGATGCAGCCAGCAGCCGCGCGCCGGCGGCGGGCACCTGCAGGAGCCGAAACAGCTGAATGAGGATCCAGGCGATTGTGCTCACATGCAGGCCGGATACCACCAGGACATGATAGGTCCCGGCGTTTTGAAACTGGGCGCGCGTCTCGCCGGAAAGCTCCACGTAATCACCGAGAACGATGCTGGACAGGACAGCCGCCCTCTGCGGATTTCCCTCCTGCCCCAATCTCAGGAGTTGCCGATGGAGAGAGCGCCGCACCGCCGCGGTGGCACGATCCCAGGGGGTACCGAAGTCCCGGGGCAGGATTTCGAGCAGCCGAGGCGATTTAACCCGGGCCAGGAGATGAATCCCGCGCCGTGCCAGCAGGCTGACACGATCGGGCGAACCCGGATTCTGAAAATTTCGCGGCAGGTCGCATTCGGCCCAGGCCCGCACCCTGTCGCCATAGATCAGCGCTGCTCCGGGAACTTGTGGATCGTCGGGCACAGCGACCCTGAGCTGCACTCTGCCCCTGGCGGTGATCCACACATCCTTGCGGCGCAAGCCGCGCAGTTCGATGGTCGTTACCACGTCCGGACCGCGCTGGAAGCTATCCTCGAGCACGCAGGCATCGAGCATGACCTGTTCACCGGGCTGAAGGGACCCGCACGACAGCAAGGAGCGCACGTCGTCGCGGGCATATCCGTCCCGGTCTGCCAACCCGAGCAGGAGCCCGTCCAGCGCGAGTGCGCACAGCACCAGACCCAGGCACAGGTTCAACCGGCCCCTGACGAAAGCGAGGAACGCCGCGCAGATGAAGGTGCCCGTGGCGAGTGCCAGCGCTGCAAAGCTGTATTGGAGGAGCAGGGTTGAAGCCGCGATCCCACCGGCCAGGCATGCCGTCAATGCCGCGAATGGCACTTCTCCCCAGTGACCCGGCATAACAATCCTTGGCGCGCGCAAGCTTGCTTACGCGTTGGCAGGCATTCACGTCCAAGCCATCGCGCCTGCGCCGGGGCAAAGGCGCCGGCAGGCTGCCGCACTCCAAGGCGAATGAGTCAGCGGCGTCTCAGGCGCACGACTGATTCGCAGTGGAAAGTCTGGGGAAACATGTCCAGGCCTGCGATGGAATCAATCCGATAGTCGCGCGCAGGCAGCCCGGCCAGATCTCTGATCAATGTCTGTGGATCACAGGAGACGTAGACGACGGTTTCAGGCACCCACTCCGCAAGACGTTTCATGACCTCCAGCCCCGCTCCGGTGCGGGGAGGATCCAGCAGAATCAGGTCAAATGCGGGCGCCGAGACCGAACCGATGGCGTGCACCCAATCCCGCACATCGGCGCACACCGCCTGGATATTTTCGAGGCGGGCGCTCAAGGCGTTTCTGACGGAGAGACGGTGGGCATATGGGCTGGATTCCACAGAGACGACGTTGTGATAACACCGGGCCAGTGGGAGTGAGAAGAAACCGACCCCCGAAAAGAGATCCAGCGCAGATTTTCCTCGTTCCGCCAGATCCCGCACCGCCGCGATCAGCTCGCCAAGCATAAAGCCGTTCGCCTGGAAAAAGACGGAGGCGGCCGAGGCGTAGACGAATTCACCGACCTGCCTCAAGAGAACATCCTCAGGCAGCTCTCCGGCAGCAGGCTCCGCCGGCCCGGCCTCTGCCCAAACCCATCTTCCATCCCCGGCGCATGCGAGCTCCAGCTCCTTCTCCCCCGACCCGAAACGCCCTTCTCGATGAGCGCTGCGCGCACTGTCCAATGCTTCATTGAGTGGCGTCTGCAGCAGTGGGCACACGCTCACGTCCTCGACGGTGTGCGAGCGGTGGCGAAAAAACCCGACCACCGACTGCGCCCCGGCGCCGCGCAACTGCAGTCGGGCGCGAGATCGGTAGCCGAACGGCTCCGGACAGGCCGTCATGGAGATCAGCAGCTTCCTGGTTTCGGGGAAGTGGTGGTGAAACAGCTCTTCGAGGATTTTCCGCTTTGTCTCGACCTGGAGGGCATAGTCCAGGCATTGCCACTGACAGCCGCCACACTTTCCGAAATGCGGGCAGCAAGGGTCGCGTCGTCCCGGTCCCGGCTGCAATATCCGCGTGACCGCGGCGCGGATGAAACCCTTCTTGCGCTCGACGGGGCGGACTTCGACCCGATCACCCGGAACGGTGAAGGGGACGAAGACTACCTTACCTTTGTGCCGCCCTAATCCGTCGCCTCCGAAGACGAGTTTTTCAATCTCCAGCTCAAAGCGCTCGGAGGCAGCGGCAGTGCGATCGTTGCGTTTCATGACTGTGATTCCATCCGATCCAGCCGGGTGTGCGGCCCCTCCAACTTAACCTGAGAGCCAGAGCTTCGGCTGGCGCCCGGTCCCGGCAAGACTCAGCCTACATGTGAAAGAGGCTTAACTCGCCCACCGCGAAATACCGGTGGATCTTCGTGCGCAGGAAGTTCTCCAGAATCTTTTCGTAGGTCTCCTTGGGCAGTTTCTTGCGGTAGATCTTCAACTCCTTCCTGGCCTCCAGCTCCCACGCCGCAATCTGCTCCGCTGCTATCGTGGCGTGCAACTCCCCGACGAGCGTCTCGTCAAGAATGGCCAGGTCCCGATCCAGCGCTTCGAAATCCACCTGGTTCTCCGTTTCGAGGTCGCGTGTGATCTCCTCGAGGCGCCGCACGACCCTGTCGATTCCTTCTCCCGACGCGCCTTGCCCTATAGATTGTTTCCCGGACAGCGCTTTTATTTCCGCAATTCTTGCCGCGAGGAACTCGAGAATGGTCTTCTTGTCCGGTCCCTCCAACTCTTCCGATGGCGCCCGTGGAGCGTCGGCTGCGGTGCCGGCCCGTTCTGCCGGCTCCTCACCCAGATGCGAGTCCAGGTGGCGTGCATACTCTTCCATCACGCTCGCGTGACAGTAAAACAGGGTGCTGACTCTCGAATCGCTGCGCGATTGCTTGGCGAAAAAACCGTCCATGGCCCGGTCAATGCCACGCAAAGCGACGTGCAGCGGCACCCCGGAATCACGCCAGGTGGCGATCAGACTCCAGTCCATGGGGGAGACGAAAAGGTGCCTGCCCCGTCGCCGGACGAAATGTTCTTCGATCTCGGTGAAGTAGTTGTAGTAGTTCATGGCGAAAAATGTGTCGGCCCTATTATGAAACAAGAAGTCAGGAGTCAGAAGTCAGGAGAGAGCGAATTGCAGTTTATTCCGTGGACTGAATGCAAGCCCCGGCCAATGCCAAAGGGGATTCTGGCGACATGTGCCTTTTGCGGACATTGACGGGAATCGGTTCCTCTATTTTGACTCCTGACTCCTTCCGAAGTCATTTCTTCAGACGCTGGTAAATCAGGCGCATTCCCTCCAGGGTGAGGTTCTTGTCCACGGAATCGATTTCCTCGCATGCCGGGGAAATCAGTTCAGCAAGTCCGCCGGTCGAGACCACATGTGCTCCTTCGAGTTCCTCTTTCATGCGCCGCAGAATTCCGTCCACCAGCCCGGCGTACCCCCAATACAGGCCAGACTGGATACTGCCGACCGTTGAATCGCCTATGACCTTGCGCGGCTGCCGCACCTCGACCCGCGGCAGGCGTGCGGCCTTCAGAAAGAGCGCCTCGGCGGAGATTCCGATACCGGGAGCAATCACGCCCCCGAGATACTCGCCATGATCCGAGATTGCGTCAAACGTGGTTGCGGTGCCGAAATCCACCACGATGGCAGGACCGCCAAATTGTTCGTAGGCCGCCACCGCGTTGACGATCCGATCCGCGCCCACATCCTCAGGAGGGTGATAGCGCACCGGCATGCCCATGTCCATAGTGGGATCGATGAACAGCGGCTGAATTCCAAAGTACCTCAAGGCCATTTCTTCCAGGGCAGGGCAGGACGGCGGCACCACAGAAGAGATCACAATGGCCGAAACGGCTCCCGTCGAGATTTCGCCCAGATTGAAAAGCGTGCGCAGCAGAATCCCCCACTCGTCTGCAGTTCGATCGCGCTCCGTGGCCAGGCGCCAGCAATGAAGAAGCTCATCCTGCCGGTATACACCCAGGACGGTATTCGTATTCCCCACATCGAGGACCATGAGCATCGGGTCTCTCCCCGCTAAGGAATTGAAATTGTATCCCTCAATGCCGGAAATGGCGGATGCCGGTGAAGACCATTGCCATGTCGTGGGCATCTGCGGCTTCGATCGCCTCGGCATCTTTCACAGACCCACCCGGCTCGATGATTGCCTTCACTCCATACCCGGCCGCGGTGATAATTCCATCCGGAAACGGGAAAAAAGCGTCCGAGGCCATGACGCATCCAGGCAGCGGCAGCACCGCGCGTTGAGCTGCCAGCCTTACGGAGTCCACGCGGCTCATTTGTCCGGCACCGACGCCGAGTGTGCGCGTGGTGTCGCAGAGGACGATGGCGTTCGACTTGACGTGCTTTACCACGCGCCAGCCGAACATGAATGGAGATCCCGATCCTGCACCAGGAATCCGCCGCGGATTTCGCGGTGCTCCAGCGGCGCAGGAGCCTGTGGCGGCATGCGCAAGAGCCGCAGGTTTTTCTTGGTCTGGAGTAATTCCAGTGCCTTTTCGGAAAAGTCCGGGGCGAGCACGACCTCGACAAAGGTGGCCGCAATCTCTTTGGCAACATCGTCCTCCAGCTTGCGGTTGAAGGCCACGACCGAGCCGAAGGCGGAGACGGGATCGCACTCGCGGGCCATGACGTAGGCATCACGAAGGCCGTCGGCCTGAGCCACTCCGCAAGGATTGGTGTGCTTAATGATGACGGCCGCTGTCCGGTCGAACTCGCACACCAGGCCCCAGGCTGCGTCGGAGTCAAGCAAGTTGTTGTAACTGAGCTCTTTCCCCTGGAGTACGTCGGCTCCCGCGACCCCGGTACGCGACTGTGAAATCCGCTCGTAAAGCGCGGCTCGCTGATGAGGATTCTCTCCATAGCGGAGATCCTTGACCTTCTGCAAGGCAAGGATATCAAGGGGTGGCAAGCCCTGTCCGGCCTTCACGGGACCTTGCGCCGACCATATCCTTTCAGAGAAATAGGCCGCAATGACACCGTCGTATGACGCGGTATGAGCAAAAGCTTTCTGGGCGAGAATGAACCTGGTGGCGGCGCCCAGGCTGCAGTTGTGTGCCTTCAACTCCTGAAGAATCCATGGGTAATCACGCGGATCGGTCAGAACGGCGACGGAGTCGCTGTTCTTGGCGGCAGACCGTATCATGCTGGGTCCGCCGATATCGATCTGTTCCACGACCTCCGGGAACCTCGAGCCCTCCCTGGCGGCGGCTTCGCGGAACGGGTAGAGGTTCACCACAACCAAGTCGATCGGCTGGATACCCTGCACCCGCATCTGTTCCAGGTGCGACGCGCTGCTGCGGATCGCGAGCAGCCCGCCATGGATCCTGGGATGGAGCGTCTTCACGCGGCCATCGAGAATCTCCGGAAAACCGGTATAGTCCGACACCTCGACCACCGGAATTCCCTGACCTCGCAAGAATTTGGCGGTTCCGCCGGTTGACAGCAGCTCCACGTTGCTGTCGTGCAGATAGCGTGCCAACTCCGCAAGGCCCGTCTTATCAGAGACGCTCACCAGTGCACGTCGGATCGAAATCAAGGCAGCCTCCTTAATTAGAGAATACTAATTTGTGACATCTTTATCGCCAACCCTGGATCGGTGAAATTTGATTCCGGAGGTTGCGCGCCGGCTCCCCAAGTCCGGCTTGCGACGCCGGCGTGATTGTAGCAGGCGGAGCCATTCTCGATGACGGCGCCATCGCTGATTGGCGCGCATCGTCCCGCCGCCTGACATTTTTGGATTGCCCTTTCAATCGCAGCGGATAGTATACGATCCACCGGGGGGAATAAAAGTACATTTTTCCCCTTGACAATGGCGAATAGCCTCTAATAGGCTGGATCAAAATTGGTAATTGCACATTAAGATCTCTAATGTCCGGCGGACTTAGGGTGATTTGGGCCCTGTCGTCTGCGATTGCGGCGTTAGGAGGGGAAGCATGGCCAGAATCACCGGCACAGTGAAATGGTTCAATAATACAAAAGGCTACGGATTCATCTCACAGAATTCCGGAGCTGATGTCTTCGTTCATTACAGTGCGATTCGCGAGAAGGGATACAAAACTCTACGGGAGGGTGAAGCCGTCGAGTTCGACATCAAAATGGGGCCTCGCGGCCCCCAAGCAGAAAATGTGGTAAGGCTGGAATCGCAACAGCAGCAGCAACAGCAACAAGCTTCAGCCTGACGCGCTGTTGTCCGCCTTGGCCGTGAATTTGAGTGTTTTTTCCTCAAGTGCAATCCGGAAAGTGACGCTCGCGCATTGATACTTCTTTTTGATGCCCTGTGTCTGGTTCGCAATGTAGCTTGCGAACTGCTGGTAGGAGATGCTGGGCGACTCCTTCGTATGATCTCCCCTCATGCGAAGCAACTCGTCGTACAAGTGTCGTACTTTGTCTGCTTCAGCCTTAGGATCGCTGATCGAGATCTGAACTCGTCGGTGCGAGGAATCGGCCTGTGTATCGGAGGATGAGGAGGGTCCCGGAACATCCTGGAGCCCTTCTGCAGATTCGCGCTCCTGCTGGGTGCGCCGCCACAGATCGCGGTAGACATAGAAGCGCGCGATCAAGGTATTATACCGGAATCGTTGGGAAAAGCTCATGTCGACGGCCTCGGCCAGCCGCTTGACCAGCTTTTCAACGCGCATTCGCAGGTCGTCGGGAGCCCTCTTGCGGTTGCCGACGAAGAAGATATCGTACTCAACCTTCAAACGGCGGATCGATTCGTCCAGGAGGGTCAGGTCGTCATCGTACACTTTGGTTAAGCCCCGCCTCTGTCCAAGTTAATATCACCAGACACCCGAAAACCCAGATAAAGGGGATAATCCGATTTTCGGTCTGCTGCCCTGCGTCCAAGCCAGATCAAAACCGTAGAATTGCTGTGTCCCGTTTTTCTGTTTTTCACGGCTATATTTCGGGTGTCAAGATTGACAGCCCTCCGGGGCTGTGTTGAAATGGCGCAATGGCTCAAGATCAGAACGCTTTGCAGGAGCTGCTGCGCCAGATTCCGGCAGTCGATCAGCTTCTGCTGCGGCCCACGGTGGCGGCCTGGGTCAGCCGCACCAGCCACGGCTTTGTCGTCTCCGAGATCCATGGCCTGCTCCATCTGGTTAGGGCCGCTCTGCGCTCAGGTAACGCAACTACAGACACCCCGATCGATCTGGCCAGTCTCGAACTGCAGCTGGAGCAGAGACTGCAGCGACGGTTGCGCCCTGCCTTGGTGACGGTTGTGAACGCGACTGGAGTCATTCTGCACACAAACCTGGGTCGCGCGCCACTTTCGGCTTCGGCCCAAAAGAACTTATCGGCAGTCGCAGCTCATTACACTAACCTCGAGTATGATTTGGTGGCGGGTGCTCGATCTCATCGCGACCTGCTGATCGAGCCCGTCTTGAACGAAGTGCTGGGCTGCGAGTCCGCTACCGTGGTCAACAACAACGCCGCGGCCGTCTTCCTGATCCTGAATACTCTGGCCTCCGGGAAAGAGGTGGTGATCTCACGGGGTGAGCTGATTGAAATCGGAGGCTCCTTCCGCATACCGGATATTCTGGCGCGCAGCGGCGCCCGAATGCGCGAGGTGGGCACCACCAACAAGACGCGGATCGGCGATTACCAGGCCGCCATCGGGCCCGATACCGGGATGATTCTGCGCATCCATCCGAGCAACTACCGCATTCGCGGATTTACGGAGAGGCCCGGCTTGCCGGAGTTGATCGACCTTGCGCACCGCCACCAGTTGCCCTTGGTAGAGGACATCGGCAGCGGCTGCCTCGTCGACCTCCGGCCCTATGGTATTGCCGATGAACCACGGGCGCAGGACAGCATCGCGGCCGGCGCCGACCTGGTTTGCTTCAGTGCCGACAAGCTTCTCGGCGGACCTCAGGCCGGCATCATTGCCGGGTTGTGCCGTTGGCTCGACATGATCCGAAGGAATCCGCTCATGCGCATTTTGCGCGTGGAGAAGCTCGTTTACGGAGCGCTCGAGGCGACTCTGGCAAGCTACCGTACGGGACAGGCTTTCCTGGAAATCCCGGTGCTGCGCCTGCTGTCGATATCTCGACGAGAGCTCCGGCGCAGGTGCGGCCGCTTTCTGCGCGCGCTCACGCCGAGGCTTCCCGAAGGGGTGCGCGCCGTTTTTCAGGATGGGAGCTCGGTCGTCGGCGGCGGCTCCTGCCCCGACTCCAGCCTTGAGACGGTGCTGCTTGCGGTCGTGTCGGATCGGCACTCTGCCCGCAGCATCGAGCAGCATCTCCGTTTGCAGCATCCCTCCATCATCGTGCGCGTGGAGGACGACAGGATTCTCCTCGACCTGCGCACGGTATTTCCTGCCCAGGAGAGACTCCTGCTGGGAGCACTGGCCCAGGCGCTTCTCTGATTTTGGATGTCGGCCATTCCGCCTGAATGGCATGGCCTGCCAAAAACCGAGATTCCTGGCCGAGCGGATCGGCGACGGCCGATGATTGCTCACCCGAGCACACGTACAACCGAGAATGTGAGCCGGCAGGTTTCCTGGTCGGCAAGGTCCAGGCGCACCACGACTTTGGATCCAAGCGCGAAGCGGCGATGGAGGCGCTCGCCGACAAAGGAATGGGTGTCTTCCTGGTAGAAGTAACGATCGTCGATGAGTGTGCCTGCAGGGACGAATCCTTCCACGTAGTGCTCCAGCAGCTCCACGAAAAATCCCTGGCGAATGACCGAGAAGACGATGCCCTCGAATTCGTCACCGACTTTGTCGGCCATGAACTGCACTTTCTTGATCTTCTCGATCTCTCTCTCCGCCTCGCCGGCATTGCGCTCGCGCGCCGACATCCAGGCAGCGATCTCAGGCAGCCGTGCGGACATTTTTGCCTGCCACGCTTCCGAAGGATGCTTCCTGAGGCACTCCTTCAGGAGCCTGTGGAGTATCAGGTCGGGATAACGCCGGATGGGGGAAGTGAAGTGGGTGTACTCGGATGTGGCGAGTCCGAAGTGCCCCAGATTTTCAGCCGAATAGCGGGCTTGCATGAAAGAGCGCAGCATCAGGTAGGCGAGGAACCGACCCTCGGTTCTGCCCTCGAGTCGGGCAACGAACTTCTGGAAATCGCGGGGGCGGTATTGGCCGTTGTGGCTTTCGAGGCGGTGCCCCAGCGCGCCGGCGAACTCCGCGAAATCTTCCACCTTCTGTGGATCAGGCTCTTCGTGAACTCGATAGAGCGCGGGCCCGCCTGATTCGGTCAACCGCTCCGCCACGGTTTCATTGGCGAGCAGCATGAACTCTTCAATGATGCGGTGGGCGATATTTCGTTCGGCGGGAACGACGCGGATCACCCGCCCGTTCCGGTCAAACTCAATTTCCGCTTCCGGCAGGTCGAAATCCACGGCGCCGCGGCGGTACCTTTTCCCGGACAGAATAATGCAGAGTTCTTCCATGGTTTCGAACAGGGGCAGGAGCTGGGCATAACGGCTTCGTTCTGACGGATCTCTCTGCACCAGGATCCGCGCCACGGAGGTGTAGGTCATGCGCGCGCGGCTGCGAAGAACGGCTTCAGTAAAACGCCTCTGGATGACTTGGCCATGCCCGTCGATTTCCATGATCACAGAGAAAACAAGCCGGTCCTCATTGGGCTTCAGGCAGCAGATTCCGTTCGACAGTTTGGGCGGGAGCATCGGAATGGCGCGATCCGGGAAGTATACAGACGTGCCCCGGGTATAGGCGTCGGCATCGAGGGCGGTGTCATCGCGCACGTAGTGCGAGACGTCTGCGATGTGAACGCCAAGGAGAAAGTGTCCGGAAGGCAGCTTTTCGAGAGTGACGGCGTCGTCGAAGTCGCGCGCGGTTTCACCGTCAATGGTCACTGCCGTCTCGTCACGAAAGTCTTCGCGTTCCGCACAATCCTGCTCCAGCACGCGGTCCGTAATCGCGGCCGCCTCCTCTTCAGTCCGGATGCTGAATTCCACCGGCAGGCCGTACTTATGCTCTACGATTTTGTATTCTATGTCCTTGTCGCCTGGATATCCCAGGACCTCGATCACGCGCCCGCGCGGGCTCTGATTCTTTCCCGGAGGCATCAGCAGGGTTACCACCACTACCTGACCATTTCTGGCGTTCTTGCTCTGCTGGGGTGGAATCAGGATGTCCTGGAACATGCGCGTGTCGAGGGGCACAACCATGGGAAAGCGCGGATGCTCGTAGTAGCGCCCCACGATGCTTGGGTGTGCGCGTTCCAGCACGCGCAGCACCGTGCCTTCGAGCCGCTCTTCCGGCTTGCCTGCGTCCGGGTGTGGGTGGCGGCCCGGTCTGGAGACACGTTTCTTCCTGATCACCTTGATCAACACCCGATCTCCGTGCAGGGCTTCCTCCATGTTCCTGGAGGGAATGAAAATGTCCTGGCCGTATTTCGAGCGGTCTTCGAGTCGCACGAATCCGTACCCGTCACGGTGGCAGATCAGAATCCCGGAAACCAGAGCCTCTCTGGACGGGAGTGCATACTGGCCCCTCTTGATGCGGTGAATGATGCCTTGGGAATCAAGCTCATCCAGATAGCGCTGCAGATTGCGCCGCTCATCGCTGTCAAGGTCCAGCCATCGCACTACGTCCCGGAAAGTGAATGTCCGGGCTTCAAGCCCGCGGACAAACTTCAACACCTCCTGTTTTTGCGCCGCCGTCAGCAATTCCGATCCTCCTGTGCGCAATGATACCAGCAAAGAATCTCAACTGCTCCGATAGCCTCAACTTCGAGGAGGACGTTGACTTATAATCGGTCCACAGATGAGTTTTTCAAAGGTCCGCAGAATAGACTGGCGGTGGGTTCCGGCCCAATAGATCCTGCCACACTTCGGGCAGCACTTGAAACTGGCCTGAGTCTCGTACACGAACGCAGGAACTTTTCCGCGCACCTTTTCACGCGGGATTTCCAGCAAGGCGTCGTTGCAGGACAGGCAGCGGGTCAGGATGCCCGGCAAGCAGGTGGTGCGGGTAACCTGGAACACCTGCTTCAGCTGAGACTGGATGGTCTCACTCTCGAGAAAGATGAACCGCTCCACGGCTCTGCGTACCAGGAGACGCGTGTCGCGGGAGAGCAGGATTCGACCCTCCTGGCGTGACAAGGCCACCAACTCATCGTCCGTAAAGCGGTTGGAGTAGAGGACATCAAATCCGGCGATGCGCAGCCATTTGGCCAGGCGACCGAGCATGACATCGGCTACGAACAGCGGTCTGGGGCTGTCGGCTTGCGGCGAGAACGCCTTCGAGCGGATCTGTCGCTGCCGCAGCGACGCCGCCTTCCTGCGAGACTCCGATTTGTTCATTTCCGACCTCGGACCTTCCGACATCCGACCGAAGACGGGCGCCGATAGAGAGTATAGCTGCCAGAAATGGCTCGCCGGACGGGTATTCTGACTCCTAACCCCCTTCACCGGCACGGCCGCAGGTCGAAGGTCTGAGGTCGGATCCCTACTCTTTGAGTTTTCTTCTCAACAGGTCGTTCAGGAGCTGTGGATTGGCCTGGCCCCTGGTTTCCTTCATCACCTGTCCGACGAAATAGCCGAAGAGTTTTTCCTTGCCCGAGCGATAGTCGGCGAGCTGTTTTGGGTTTGCAGCCTTGACCTTGTCAATAGCCTCCTCAAGCGTAGCCTCATCGCTGATCTGGATCAGACCGAGCCGCTTGACGACAGCGATAGGCTCCTCCCCGGAATGGTAGATCTCCTCGAACACCGTCTTGGCGATTTTGCCGGAAATCTCCCCGGTGTCGATCAGACGGATCAGAGCGGCAAGCCGCTCCGGCGGCAGCTGGCACGTTTCGATCTCCTGGCCGGAGTTCTTGAGAGTGTAAGCCAGATCTCCGGTGATCCAGTGAAGCGCTCCGCGCGGATTTCCCGAAATTCCGGCACATTCCTCGAAGTAGGCCGCCATGGCAAGGCTCGAAGTGAGCTGCAGCGCATCATCGCTCGCCAAGGAATACTCCTTCATGAACCGCAGTGTTTTCTCGTGAGGCAATTCGGGCAGAGAATCCTTCAAGCTTGAAATCCACGCAGGATCCAGTTTGAGGGGGGGCAGATCGGGCTCGGGGAAATAGCGGTAGTCGTGAGCCTCCTCCTTGCTCCGCATCACTGCCGTGCTGCCTTTTGCCTCATCCCACAGACGGGTTTCCTGGACGATCCGGCCTCCCTCGGCGATGACCTGCGCCTGCCGGTCGATCTCGTATTCGAGAGCGCGCTGCAGGAAGCGGAAGGAATTGAGATTCTTGATCTCGACCTTGGTGCCGAACGCGGCTGCCCCTGCGGTGCGGACGGAGACATTCGCGTCACAGCGCAAGCTCCCCTCCTCCATGTTGCCATCGCAAACCCCAAGGTAGAGCAGAGTCCTGCGCAGATGCGTCAGATAGTCGTAAGCCTCCTGGCTGCTCCGGAAATCGGGTTCGCTCACGATCTCGATCAAGGGTACACCGCTGCGGTTCAGGTTGACATACGATTTTGCATCGGACTCAGGCATGCCGTCGTGAAGAGATTTGCCCGCGTCTTCCTCGAGGTGCAGCCGGGTGATGCCGAAAACTTTCTCGCGCCGGTTGACGATGTGCCCGTCCTCCGTCCTCTCGCCCGATAGCACTTTCACCGCGCCGCGCACCGCAAGCGGGAGATCGAACTGCGAAATCTGATATCCCTTGGGCAGATCCGGATAGAAGTAGTTCTTGCGGGCGAAAATGGAAATCGGCTCGACGGTGCACCCCAGCGCCAGAGCGGCGCGCACGGCCATGGCTACTGCTTCCCGGTTGAGCACAGGAAGTGCGCCCGGCAGCCCGAGACATACCGGGCACGTCAGCGAGTTGGGCGGAGCGCCGAACCGGGTGCTGCATCCACAAAAGAGCTTGCTGTGCGTGAGGAGCTGCGCGTGCACCTCTAGTCCGATCACGGGCTGGAATTCCATCGGGGGCCTCCGGTTCTGCTCAACGAATCTGTAATTATAGCAACCGCAGCTCTTAAAAAATATCAATGCTCTGCGGTCCCTGCAATCTCAGCGCACCGTGCGTTGAGATTACCGGGATGCGGCTGTGCCGCGCGGTGTTCTTCGTGATCTCTGTCTCAGTTGCGGCCATGCGGTGTCGCCTGCCAGGAACAGAAGTGAGCCGGCACGCTCACTACTGCGGCCGATCTGCTCCGGAGCGCACTGCGGTTATTGTCCGAAGCTAAAGAATTTCAAACAGATGGCGGCTTTCACGGAGAAGATGTCCAAATGGCACAGGACATGCAAGAGAGCGGATGTGGCAGGAGCGCTGCTGATTCCGCACTGCTGAGGGTCAATGAGTTCGAGGGGTCAAAGCGGCGTGTGCGGCTTGGGCCGGGCGGTCCTCGGCAGTGCTCCCCACGACTCAGCCCAGGAATCGGGCGACCTCGGCGGAGCTCCGGTCAAGGAGAGCTTCCGTGCCGGGTGTAGGATCCACCCAGACAATTTCTTGATCGGCACGAAACCAGGTGAGCTGCCGTTTGGCATAGCGACGGCTTTCACGTTGGGTGTCCTCGAGGGCCTGCTCAAGGCTCCATTTTCCCTCCAGATGCCCCGCAATTTGCCGGTAACCGATGGCTTTGAAGGCCTGGCAATCCCTGGGATACCTGGCTATCAGAGTCTCAACTTCCGCGACGAAGCCGCGCCGGAACATCTCTTCGACCCGCTGGTCGATCCTCGCGTACAGCAGGGCGCGGGGCCAGAGGATGCCCACTTTGAGCCAGCGGAATCCTTGAAGACTGTTCTTAGGGCGGCGCTGCCACCAGTTCATCGTATGCCCGGACAGCAGGTAGATTTCATAGGCGCGGATATTGCGCTCGGCATCTGCGGGAGCAAGGCGTGCGGCCGTTTCCGGATCAACGCGACGCAGGGCGCGGTGAATGCTCTCCGGACCTCGCCTGGCCATGATCCTGCGCATGCGGGACCGAAGCACGTCCGACCGCCCCGGTCCTTCGAAAAGTCCTTCGATCAATGCCCGTAGATAGAATCCGGTGCCGCCGACGACGAACGGGATGCGCCCACGCGCCCGGATCACATGCAGTGCCTCACGCCCGCAACGCAGGTAATCCCCGGCAGAGAAGTCGTCGCACGGTTCCCGCAAATCGAGCATGTGGTGGGGGATCTTTTCACACTCGTCCGTCCCGGGCTTTGCCGTGCCGATATCCATGTGCCGATACACCTGGAGCGCGTCGCAGGTGATGATCTCACCGTGGAATCGCTCTGCGAGAGCCATCCCCAAATCGCTCTTGCCTGAGCCTGTCGGACCGACAACCGCGATCGCCGGGTGCGCCATCGTCACATCACCTTCGGAAAGCCTCAACGCAGAGGCCGCAGAGAGGATGAGTTTTTCTCAGCGTCCCCTGCACCTCTCGTGTTGAGATCTTACCTGTGTCAGCCGAGTTTGAGGTAGTAGTGGATGCAGGCGATGATCAGAATAATAGCCGCCAATACGATGATCCCCAGAAGCTGAGAGCGTTGACGATCCATCATCGCGCGGCTCCACGAAGTTCATTCGTCGATGGTCCATCGCCCTAATAGACTTTGCGCAATTCGACGCCCTGATAATAAGTCTTGAGAATCTCCTCGGCGCTGCGCCCGGCCCGTGCCATGCCGACTGCGCCCGTCTGGCATAAGCCGACGCCATGACCCCAGCCACGCCCATCGAAGGTGAAGCTGGCGACGCTGCCGTCGTCGGTGCGCGCGCGTGACAGGGTATAGAGTGTATCTCTCAATCCCAGGGCGCCGCGCGCTTTATATCCATTGACGACCACGGAGCCGCGGCTGCCGATAATTTCCAGTTGGACGACGCGGCCGGAGGCGCCGAAGCGGGCGGGCTTCAGGTCCCGGACTTCCCCCACGTTCCCTGCCAGGGAACGAAGCTTTTCCGCGACCACGGCTCTCGTGATGGTGGTCTGCCATGTTGCCACGGGAGAGAAGCGGTCGCTCGAAGCGCCGCTCGCGCTGAGTTCCACTTCGAGGAAGTCGATCTCGCCATTCGGGTTCTGATGATAGGCCAGCTTCTCGTTGCCGATGACACGCAATCCGCCGACAGGCATGCTCCTGCCGGCCGTAGCCTTGAACAGGCGGACATCCCGGGCGAGGGGCAGCCGCTCGGTGCGGCTGCCCCTCTTGATGATGAGCGTGCTCCTGGAGCCGCCGCCGGCAATCTCGGCGCTTGGTTCCGCCGACACTCCTGTCTTGAGGATTTCGGGGCGCACGGATGTAATCCATCGGATCAGCAGAGCGAGCGCATCACCGCGCTGGACAGGCTGGTTGGGTCTGACGCTGTTGTCCGGGTAGGGTTGCCAGAGCTTCCGCTGGACGAGATAGGCGAGTGCGTGCCGGGCGTCTGCCGGAACGGCCGCCCCATCACTGAAATTGCTCAGATAATAGGCGGTATCGGACTCGGATACACTGCGGTCGATCTCACGCATGCCGAAGAAGTGTTCCGCCGCATAACGCAAGAAGCCGGCGCGCGAAGTAATGCCGGTTTCCTGTGCCGTGCTTTCCTTGTCGGTCTTGCCGGCAAGAAGGCGGCTCTTTTCCAGCCATCCTCTGATTTCATCCGGGCCGGGCATGCCTGCGCACACCTCCGGTGTGATCCGGTCAAAAGAGGTGAGTCCCAGCACTTGTGCCAGCTCCAGCTCGCGGTTGGCTGGGGTGCCATCATCGGCAAAGAGCACCTGGCTGAGCTCATGGCTCCCGCCGATGTTCGCTTCCGGCATGTCGGCGGCGCCGCTCTCCACCGTGCAGAACACGCTCTTTAAATACGGCTTGGGCGCGGCATCGAACACGTCGGCGTAATCCTCCGTGCGTCCGCCGCACGTGGACATGTACATGGCGTCAATGAGACTGCCATCATAATAGATGGCGATGCCGAAGGTCTTCTGCACCGCTGCATTGGAAGCTTCTTTCTCTATGGACACCCCTCCGTAAACCTGCGTGTGGGTATCGTCCGTCAGATCGTAACCATCGGCGCGGTACCGTCCGATGCTTTTTAACGCGTAGGTCCGTGCCGCGATGGCCTGCGCTGCCAGCGCGGCTTCCTGGGGATAGATATCGGGGCTCAGCTCTGCGGGGACAACGCCGAGGAGGTACTCTTCCATGCCGAGCTGGTTCACCACGATCACACGACCATCCTTGCTGAGGCTGATGTCCAGCACTCCCCGATACGGCTTTCCGTTCAACCGCAGGAAGTTCAGGTCTGACACGGGCAGAAAGAGATAGCCCGCACGGCTGAGTTTGAAGAGACTCTCCGGCCCACGCAGAGCCAGCGTCGGCTCTCCTTTGCCTGCTTCCCCGACTTCGCGGACGACGAAGGCGTCGCGGTATCCGGCTTCGGCAAGCGGGCCGGCGGCAAACTGCTGCGCCTCGTTGCGTGTGGCAAACCTGCCGAGCCGGACCTGGTTCGTCCCTGTGGCTGCGTTCTCATGAACCACAGTCGGCATGGAAAACTGCTCGCTCAGTTGCCGGCCCAGCTTTTCGGCCGCCGCCTGATTGGCTAGAGATGCAACCTGAACCCGATAGATTTCCGCGGCTTCCGGCAGGGGGCGCTCCAGCCGGACCTGGACTTGTCCGGTCAGTGTCTGCCGCAGGGCTTCGGGCGTTTTTTCGACAAGAATGAACTCCCCCGCCGCGGAAATCCGCAATTCTTCCGCTGGGACGGTGAGGCCGATCCGGACAGATGGACCTCGCGGGCCCGGGCTGGGCAGAGTGGAAGGGGAGACCGGCGTGCGCTCAATCCCTGCGCCGGTCACTGTTGCAGATGTTGGCGGAGTCACCACAGGGGGAGGAACCGGCGCCGGTTTCTGCGCGGGAATGGTGGCTGCCGGGGGCTGCCGGGGCGGGCTCACCGTTACGGTTTTATGCCCGCATCCGGCCGCCAGCAAGCTACAGAAGACGACAAAAGCGCTGACGGAAATCCGGCATGAGTCGACCGCAGCTCTCCGCATGAATCTCGATCTTCCCCCACTTTCAGTCGTCAGGCTGAGTAATGTCTGGAGAATCGGAATGTCCTCTTCTTCATCACTTGCGTTCGTTGTATGCGAATATGAATCTGGCGCCCACGCGATCCGCAGGAAAGTTCTTCGGTAGCGGAGGGAGAGGATTTGCCAACCATACAGCGCTGAGCGCTGCATAGTCCAGGGAAAGATTACCTGATCCTTTCCCCTCGATACCGGCGAGTATGACTTGCCCGTTTTTGGTGATGTAGAAGACAATGGTTGTGCTTCCCTGCGAGTCGCGCAGGTTCGAGGGGATCTGCCATTTTTGTTCGATAAGGGCTTTGACGAGCTTGCCGTATTCGTCGAAATTAAATCCTTTGGTGTCGAAGAGATAGTCACCTCCACCCCTAATTTCCTGTCCCGGATCTTTGACAGCCTTCCCACCCGCACCCTGTGCGGCAGCCTGGGATGCGGTTGTGGAACCGGATGTCGTCATGGAACCCGGAGGCTGAGCAGGAGCGTCGCCTACGCCCTTAGGAATCGTCTTTGGTGCCACGTCCGTCACGCCGGTCGGCGGCGCCTTTTTGGTGTCTCCTCCAGCATCGCCGCTGGTAGCGGGTGGTGCTGACACGGCCGGTATTGCCGTCACTGGGATGGGCAGATTGCCCGGGATGGGAGGATTGTCGAGTCGAGGCTTCGGCAGCCGCGGAGGAAAATCATTCGTGTTCGTGGGAGGCAGGTTGATGCGGATAGGAGGAAGGCTTGCCTCCTTCTCGGCCTTGGCCCGGTTCCAGTCATAGATATACTTCTTGAGTTCTTCGGCGGAGGGCATTTCCATTTTTGCCACGAAGGTGAGGTTGCGCCACTGCTTGCTTTGTGCTTCCGGCGGCGTAAGCACCGGTTGCCGGAACCACAAATAGGAACCACCCTGCAGCAATTGCGGGTTCAGGTATAGGATCAAGACCGCGAGGGCGTGGCCCAGAATACTGGCGACCCAGGAGGCAAGCAAACGCCTGCTCGGCGGGTGTTTCTGGTAGTGGCCAATCGCATATTCAAACATTCGCGTCTAACCGCCCATATCCAGCAAAGTATAGAAAGGCAAGCTAAGTCCTGTCAATTCTATGGGCTTAAGCCTGATCGGCGCACTTTGGCGCCGAGTCCTGAAATGCCATGCCTGTGCTCAGTATGCTATAAACATTATACCCGTCATCGGATTTCCGGGCCGGAATTCAGGGCTTGTGCCTGTGCTTTCTCCGCTTTCTCCAGAATCTGGAGGGCGAGTTCCAGAGTTTTTTTGCCTTCAGCTCCCGTGCATGCCACCTGACCGCGTCCCCGGACGGCATCCAGGAAGGCGCGCAGCTCCAGATCGAGCGGCTCGCGGCGCGGGGGAGTGAGTTTTTGGCTGATGATCTGGGCAGCTCTGGCCGGGGGCCCATCCAGTCGAAAGATCGATACATCCTGCCGGGTGTAGTCGATGGAGATGTACTCGCGGGCCTGGAAGAACCGCAGCTTGCGGATCTTTTCCATGGAAACCCGGCTGGCGGTCACGTTCGCCACGCAGCCGTCGCCGAACTGGATGCGAGCGTTGGCAATATCGATGCGTTTGGTCAGGATCGCGATTCCGACGGCCTCAATGTGTACCGGCGGTGTGGGGACGAGTGAGGATATGATGTCCAGATCGTGGATCATTAAATCGAGGATCACATCGATATCCAAGCTACGCGGCGAGAACAGCCCCATGCGGTGGGCTTCGAAAAAGCGCGGCCGGTTGACGATCTCGCGCACCGCCTGGATTGCCGGGTTGAACCGTTCAAGGTGTCCCACCTGGAGCACGCAGCCACTTGTCTGCGCCGCGCGCATGAGACGGTCGGCGTCGGCGAGGGTGTGGCTGATCGGTTTCTCCACCAGCACGCTCACTCCCTGGTTCAAGAACTCTTCCCCGATTTCCCCGTGCAGGGTGGTGGGCGCGGCAATGCTGACGGCATCCACTTTGCCGAAAAGCTGCCGATAGTCTGCAAATGACTGAGTAGCGAGTGGCCCGGCAATCTCTTCGGCTCGTCCCGGTCGGGTATCGACCACACCCACGAGCGTGACATCGGGCAGCGTCGAATAGACTCGGGCGTGGTGTTGGCCGAGGGCTCCCACCCCGACTACGCCGACACGGATCTTGTCCACGATTTGCTCCTTCGCCGACGTGTTCGGCGCGTCATTCGATCGGGGGCAGCCCTACGATTGCGATGCCGTTGCTGTCCGCCATTTGAACCAATTGGCGTCGATCAACCAGCAGGGTCCGGTGGGCATCCAGCACCAGAGCCGTGGCCCCTGCTTCGATCATATTCCGGATGGTGGATGGCCCGACTACCGGCACATCGAACCGCATATCCTGTTTGGGCTTGCTCACCTTGATCACAGTGAGATCTCTGCCGCCGGCCAAATCACCGGCGCGTCGGACCGCTGCATCGGTGCCCTCCATGGCCTCCACGGCCACCACCGCCCGATCCCGGACCACAAGCGTCTGGCCGATGTCCATGAGCGCTATCCGGTGTGCGACGGGCCTGCCGAACTCCAGATCCGCCTGCTCATGCTCATTGAGGCCGCGACGAGTCAGCGTCCCTTCGGGGACCATGTGCGGCTTGAGAAACTCGGTGGAATCAAGCAGGGCGATTCCCGCTTCCTCCAGCACGCGGGCGACGGCTCCGATCAGGGCGTCTGAACTCTTGTGTTTCAGGCCGGCGAGCGTCTTGAGCATGGTCAGATCGGGAAGGGAAGAGCCGAAGATCTGAACGTGTTTGACCTGACCGGCCATGATCGCTTTTGTGACGCCGGCCTGCTGGAACACGCGAATCAGCTTACCGAGCTGTCCCAATCCGAGCCAGTGTACGGGATAGCCGCACGATTCGATCTCCGGAAAGGTCTCTTCCTTTATGGCCGCGACGACCATGTCCAAGCTGCGCTCCCGCGCCGATTCCAGCACCATGAAAGGAAACCTGCCATTTCCGGCAATCAGCCCGTATTTGACGGCACTCTCGTTCATCGCCTTCGCTTTCAAACCGCCGAGGCACCAGGACGCGCAGACGCCGGCAGAAAATTGCATTCTTGGCGCCTTGAGGTTCTGGCGTCTCGGCGGCATGCTCTCATCGGATAAATCCTCGTTCGGAACTTTCGATGAACTCAAGAAGGACTGCGACTTCCGGCGCGGTCCATGTGCCCTCACGCGCTTTAACCAGGGCATCGCTGGTGTTGAGTTGAGAGCGGAACAGGATCCGATAGACCTGCTTCAATTCTTCGATGGAGTCCTCCGCAAAGCCCTTGCGCTGAAGGCCTATCGTGTTGATGCCGTACGTCTTGGCATCGTTGCGCGCGCCGACCGTTTTCACATAGGGGAGGGCGTCGCGAGTCACGACGGAAAAGCCGCCGATGAAAGCATGAGGTCCCACGCGGCAGAACTGATGTATGGCGGAAAACGCGCCAACCTGCGCGTGATCGCTGACGGCAACATGTCCCGCCAGGGTGGCGGCATTGGCGAAAATCACATGGCTGCCCACCTGGCCGTCGTGCCCGACATGGCTGTAAGCCATAAACAGACCGTCATCACCAATCTTGGTGACGTGGCCTCCATGCGGTGTCCCGCGGTTTATCGAGACGAACTCGCGGAACACGTTGCGGTTGCCGATCTGCAGGCGCGTGGGTTCCCCCATGTACTTGAGATCCTGGGGATCGGTCCCGATGGAAGAGTGGCCATAGAACCTGCAGGACTCCCCGATTGTGGTGCCACTCTGCACGCTCACGTAGGGACCCAGTTCGGTGCCGTTGCCGATGCGGACGTCCGGCGCCACGACGCAGTAGGGGCCGATGGCCACGTCCGATCCGATCTCCGCCTTTTTGTCGACGATAGCCGTAGGATGAATGCTCATGCTGATGCGATATCCCATATGCCTAGCCGCGATCCACGATGGCGCAGGACAGTTCCGCTTCGGCTACCAGCGTGCCGTCCACCAGGGCCTCGCCCTTCATTTTGAAAAAGTTGCCGCGGCGCTTGATCGAGGTAACCTCCAGACGGATCTGATCGCCCGGAATCACGGGTTGGCGAAAGCGGCAGTTGTCGATTCCCGAAAAATAAACCAGCTTGGAGTTGCGGCTCTCGTCCGCACTGAAGAGAAGGATCACGCCGACCTGGGCCAGAGCCTCGACTACCAGAACACCCGGCATGACCGGGTGTTCTGGAAAGTGACCCTGGAAGAACGCTTCGTTGAAGGAAACATTCTTTATTCCGACCATCCGGTTTTTGCCGTCAAACTCGATGATGCGGTCGACCAGCAGAAACGGGTAACGGTGGGGCATGATTTCCAGGATTTCGCGTATCTTCAGCGCAGAGAAAGTGCCTTCCATGATTCCTCGGGAACGGGTTCGGCTGGGAGAGGGAAAAAGGGGATGGCGCCCGCGCATGCCATCCCCGAATCAAGTCCGTAACCTCAAACCGCCTGCTCGTCGAAGTGGTGGGCCGGCGGATGCGCCCGGTTACTTCTTCACCGCAGGAGACACGGCGGCGGCCGGATAGGCTATGTTGTAAGCCTTCACGACATCCTCGGTGATGACCAGCGATGGATCGACATAACCGTAGATGTTCGTAATGCCGAGAAACTGCACCACATTCGCACCCTTCTCTTTGGCCACTTTCTCGATGGAGGTCAGCATCTTGCGCGCGATGGTGTTTTGGAGCTTCTGTCGGCGACTGTCGATGTCCTTCTGCGTGTCCTGCTGGAAGCGCTGCACCTGGGTGTCCTTGCTCTCGATCGCGTCGGCGAGATCCTGCCGCGCGTCGTCGTTCAGTTTGGAACCCGTAAGTTCGAGCTGGTTTCTCAGCCCCTCGAGTTCCTTCTGCATTTTTTGAAGTTCCTGGCTCTTCTGATCCACATACTGCTGCAGAATGGCCGATTCCTTCTTCCCCTCATCGCAGAGGGTGATGGCCTGCTGGATGTCCACGAAAGCGACCTTTGCCGGGCCGATCACGACCGGCGCGGCTGCTTGGGCGGCGGGGGGTGCAGGCGGCGGGGTCGGGGGATTCTGCGCTGCGCCCCAGACGGGAAGCGCCAGCAATAAAGCCAGAAATAAAATCGGTTTTCGACTCATCAAATGTAGTCTCCTTTGGTCTTTTTGAAGTGCCAGGCCTGCTCGATCCTTTCGATGGCACGATGAATGCAAACAAAATGCTGATTGCAGGCGTACAGATGAAAAAATGTACTATACCTCACATGCAGTGGCAAAATGGAATCAGAAGCTGCGTCCGATTGTGAACTTGATGTCGTGGCGGGGCTCCTTGATACTGAACGGGATCGTGCCGATCAGGACTGTGTTGTCATAAACCTGGGGATTAAAGGCAAAGATCAGACGGAATGGGGCGTTCACCATCGGCAGCATGAACGAAATCTCCAGACCCGTTGAGCTTCGGATCACGCGATTCGAGGACGCGATCAGCGCGTTGGAGGTGGTTGCGCCGAAGACGCCGAGCACACTCCTATCAGTCACGGTCGTCAAGCCCATATCATAGAAAAGGGACATGGCCAGCGGGCCCGCGATCGGAACGCGATACTCCCCGCTGAAAAGGCCCATGGCGTCGCCGCCGATCGGATTGATGCTGCGATCGATGCGGGCCAGACCGGTCGTGAGGTCGATGAGCGGATTGCCCTGGGGATCCAGCCTTCTCGTCGAGGTGATCACCAGCGGGCTGACCGAGCGGATGTCGAAGCCGCGGATGGTAGTCTCGCCCCCGATAAAGAACCGGTCAAAGAACGGCACGGTCGAGTTGCTGAAGGTCTTCACATACTGTCCCACGAACCGGAATCCGAAGGTGTTGCGCCGGCCGCTGATCCACTTGTCGGGGAAGAATTGGCGGTATTCCACCGATGGGCGGATCAGATTGAAATCACCACCCAGTACACTCCCGGCGACGCCCACCGACAAGGTCAGGCTGTGGCCCCTGGTGGGATTGAAAAAGGCGTTGGTGGAGTTATAGGAGAGCGAAGGTGTGATCTCGCTGCGGATGATTCCCTTCAGCGCGGCGTTCGCATCCCCGCCAGGAGCAAAGCCGGTGAACTGCCCGAGCGCAAACGGCTCGAAGCCGGATGCGATGTCGGCGACTCCAATCTTCTGGTATGTGTAGCTCGTTCCCAGGCGCCACCATGTGCGCCCAAGGGGACGGCTGAGATTTAGGGTCGCGCCGCTGGTGCGCTGCGTGAACAACTGGGTCGGCTGCCCTGAAACGATGTTGGTATAGCCGAAAACGCTGTAGGTATCGAAGCGGTTGCGCGAATTGAAAAGCGAGATGCCCATGTTCCAGCGCGTGTCCATCAAGTAGGGCTCGGTGAACGACACGATGAAGTCGGTTGTGCGGGTCCCGGCCGTGAAGCTGAACTCCAGGCTTTCGCCGCGTCCCATCAGATTGTTAGTCTGATAGTTCATGCCGATAAAGCTCCCCGAATAGCCGCTGACGCCTCCTGTCAAACCGATGGACTGCTGGCTCTTCTCTTTTACCTTGACGGTGACGTCCACCATCGCCGTTTTGGGATCCGGAACGGTGTTGTAGTCCTTGTCCTCGATCTTTTCGAAATAGCCCAGCATGTTCAGGCGCTGCACCGAGGTCTCGAGCAACTGGCTGCTGAAGATCTTCCCTTCCTCGATCACGAACTCGCGCCGCATCACTTTATCTCGAGTCTTGGTGTTCCCCTCGAACTCGATGCGGTGCACGGTGAACTGCTTGCCGGGCTCCAGATTAAACGTGAGGTCTACCGACTTGGTATCGGGGTGGGGAGTCTGATCCGGGATGAGGTCCGCATCGATAAAACCGTAGTTGCCGAAGAGCTTTTTGATGTTATCGATGGTGGTCTTGACCCTCTTGTAGTTGAGAACATCCCCCTTCTTCATCTGAAAAAGGCTGGCGAGGAAGTCGCATTTGAAGATGCCGCAATTGTTCATCTTCAAATCGCCCAGGTGATATTGGTCACCGGCTTCGATCGGGATCTCTACCAGGAACTGCTCCTTGGTCTTCCTCAGCATCGGGATTTTTCCCCGAGGCCCTTCAAAAATGCGGGTGAGAGGTTCGCCAATCTGAACCTGGAGGTAGCCCCTCTCCTGGTAGAAGGCAGTCAGGTTGGTCTGGAGGTCGTAATCCAGCTTGTCCTTGAAATACTTGTCCGTTCCCTTGAAGATGGAGGTCGGGCCGCGTTCCTTGGTGAGCTTCAGCGCCGTTTTCAGCTCTTCCTCGGAGAAGACCTTCGCACCGACGAACCGGATATCTCCAATGCGCACCTTGGGCCCCTCGTCGATCACAAACTTCAGCCGTACGCTGCTCGGCGGTACCTGCTCGATCTCGGAATGCACGGTTCCCAACGGTCTCCCGTTTTGCAGCAGGAGGTCCCTCAGGGCTCGTTCGGCCGCACGGATCTTGGCCGGCTCGTAAATGGAGTCCTGCACAATGCCGACTTTGCGCTCCTTGAATTGATCAAGGATATTGGATTCGGTGAACGACTTGTTGCCGACATACTTGATTTCGCGGATCAGCGGTTTTTCCTTGAAGAGGAATGTGACAATCTTCCCTGCGTCGCCGTCCGTCGACGTGACCTCTATGTTCTCGAACCACTTCAGCTCTTTGTAGATCGACCTGAGGTCAAACTGCAGGCGTTCCTCATCATAAACATCCCCGGGACGGGACTGAATGTAGGACCGGATATTGTCTTCCGTCATCCTGCGGTTGCCGCGGATGTCGATCCTCTCTATGATTACTTCCTTCTGCTTTTGGGGTTGCTGGGCGACGGCCGGGAAACCTGTCAGCAATAACCCAGCCAGATACCAGATTCCCGATTTGACCAACTTTGACATCCGTCCTCCAGCTTCACACGGCCCTGAACCGCATAACCCATCCGCTGCTTTTGCAGCATGTTATACAAAACGCATATCTTAGATGAACCAGGGGCTTAAATCCAGCACGAGATTCGCCTGGGTATCTATACTCCGCTACCTTTCGCTACGTTCCATTTTTTGGCAGTGCATCGCCTTCCCAAAGCCTCAATGCGGAAATCGCAGACAATTGCAGGGAGCTCTCTGCCATCGCCGCGGCCAAAAAATGACCCGAGACCTGCGCCGGAACTAGAGGCTCAATTTCACTCCGCTCTCGACGGCTTCTCCGGCGGGCAAATAGTAAAGGCTGTCCCCGTCCAGGTAGATTTCAAGAAGAGTCTCCGGTTTGAACTGACTTCTGATGAGAGCTTCGGAAAGCGGGTCCTCGATGTACTTCTGGATGGCGCGGCGCAATGGACGGGCACCGTAGGAACGATCAGCGCATGTCTTTTCCACGATCCATTTGCGGGCTTCGGGACGAAGCAGGATTGTTATTTTTTTCTGCTTGAGAACCTCATTTCCCTGGCCGATCAGCAGATCGACGATCTTTTCCAGGTCATCCGCATTGAGTGCTTCGAAGAGAATAATGTCATCCAGCCGATTGAGGAACTCGGGATTGAAAATTCTCTTGACCTCACTGTGGATCATGTCCTCTGTCTTTTTGGCGTCGGATTCGGAGGTGGTGCGGAATCCCAGGTGGCCGCGTTTCTCCAAGAACCGGGCCCCAAGATTGGAGGTCATGATGATGAGACAGTTCTTGAAATCGATAGTGTTGCCGAGCGAATCGGTGAGTTGCCCGTCCTCGAATACCTGGAGCAGGATATTGTAAACGTCGGGGTGCGCTTTTTCGATCTCGTCCAGCAACAGAACCGAGTACGGATTTCGCTTCACTTTCTCGGTCAACTGGCCTCCCTCATCATGACCGACATAGCCGGGAGGCGATCCGATGAGTTTTGACACCGAATGCTTTTCCATGTATTCCGACATGTCGAGCCGAATCATGGAGTTTTCGCTGCCGAAGAGAAAGGCTGCGAGCGATCTGGCCATTTCTGTCTTGCCGACGCCCGTGGGGCCCAGAAAAAGGAATGAGCCTACCGGCCGTTTCGGGGACTTCAGTCCGGCACGGGAACGACGGATTGCCTTGCTGAGGGCGGAAATCGCCTTGTCCTGGCTCACGATCCTCTTGTGAAGCTCCTCTTCCATGCGGAGGAGTTTCAACTTCTCCTCTTCATGGATCGAAGAGACCGGAACGCCCGTCCATTTGGAGATGACCTCCTCGATGTCGTTTCGCGTCACCTTCAAGGGGACGGTGCTCTTCAGTCGCCAGCGTTCTTTGACGACCTGGAGATTCTCCTGCTCGAGGTCCTCCTCCAGCCGATAGCGCGCCGCTTTCTCGAATTCCTGCGCCGAAATCGCCGTTTCGATTCGGCCGCCTATGATGCGGATGCGCCGCTGAAGGTTGATCAACTCCTCCGGCACGGAGATGGAGCGCAACTTGACGCGCGCGCCGGCCTCATCGATGAGGTCAATCGCCTTGTCGGGCAGAAAACGGTCCGATATATAGCGGTTGGAGAGGTAAACCGCGCTCTCCAGCGCCTCATCCGTATATTTCAGCTGGTGGAAGTTCTCGTATTTTTCCTTGATGCCCTGAAGGATCTGAATGCTTTCGGCTTCGGTCGGGGCTGCCACTTTGATCGATTGGAAGCGGCGCTCGAGCGACCTGTCTTTTTCGATCGAGCGGCGGTACTCGTAAGGGGTCGTCGACCCGATGCACTGAATCTCCCCCCGCGACAACGCGGGCTTCAAAATGTTGGCCGCGTCGAGCGAGCCCTCCGCCGAACCTGCGCCCACGAGCGTGTGCAGCTCGTCGATGAAAACCACCAGGTTCCGGTTTTCGACCAACTCCTTCATGATGGTCTTCAGACGCTCTTCAAACTGGCCCCGATATTTCGTGCCGGCGACGATCAGAGAGATGTCCAGCGCGAGGATCTTCTTGTCCATGAGCGGCGGCGGAACCTGGCCGCTAACGATCCGCTGCGCCAGACCCTCAACAATTGCCGTCTTGCCCACACCAGGCTCGCCAATAAGCACGGGATTGTTCTTCGTCCTTCGGCAAAGAATCTGGATCATGCGCTCGATCTCGTTGTTCCTCCCCACGAGAGGATCCAGCGCGTCGTTTGCCGCAGCTTCCGTCAGATCGCGCGAGAACTCGGCCAGGCTCAACGGCTCTTTCGCCCGGCTCTGACTGTGCCTCTCCGGGGCGCCGCGCCCGAGTTCCTCGCGGATCATCGAAAGGCGCAGGCCGCGTTCCCGCAGGATCTCGGCCGCCACCGACTTTTCCTCGCGCAGCAATCCCAGTAGCATATGTTCGGTCCCGATGTGCTTGTGGGAGAGCCGTTCCGATTCCTCGGCTGCGGCGTTCAGGGCCCGCTTGCTTTCATCCGAGAAGGGGAGATCGACGGAAGTCGAGACCTTATCCCGAATCGTCGCGCGACCTTCTATCTCCTTGCGAATGCTGTCGATAGAGGCATTTGCCTTGGGGAAGAAGCGGTTGGTCAGGTTCTTGTCTTCTCGAATCAGCCCAAGGAGAAGGTGTTCCGTTTCAATTAAGGGGCTGCCGAACTGGCTGGCTTCATAGCGGGCAAAGAAGATAACTCTGCGCGCCTTCTCTGTATATTTTTCAAACATACGGTAACGCTCGACGAGTCATTAACAATATATTATACGGATTGCCCGGAAACCCTGTAAAGGTGAAAGGTAATGCGGAACGGACAAAATCTCAATGCAGAGGCCGCGAACAACGCAAAGCAAAACGCTGAGGGACGGCTAAATCCCCGTTTCCGAGGTTTCAACTATGCAGAACCTAAGGGCTTGTATCTTAAGAATTTTCCGCCAACGAACTGGCCCAGGAAAAAGGCGCCGATCATTACTGGAAAAGTCATGAGGTGCCAGCCCAGCCCGGAAAAGATGCGGCAGGCGATCACCAAGGGGACCGGGAGGTGTATGGCAAGGACCCATTGCAAGGAGAATTTCCGCACTCGCGCCCGCCAGTAACCAAACGGCAGGTTCAGCAGAAATATGAAGATTGCCACGACCCAGAGAATCATCAGGCAAGTATAGCTGAAGAGGGAGAGACTCGCTCTTGAAACCGATCTGGAGGATTCGGCAGGGGAAATCTGGCGCGAAGCTTTGTTGCAGGAGGTCCGGCCGGCGCTTCGGGGCCGATGCTCTCAACGCCTTATTCTGACTCTTGACTCTTGACTCCTGACTCCTTCGGATTGAGTTGGCCGTTCTCGAGGCGGCAGCTGCGGCTGCATATCCCCGCCAACTTCTCGTTGTGGGTCACGACAATGGAAGTGAGGCCGTGCCGCTCGTGAAGGGAGCGCAGCAGCTCGCCGATGGCCGTACCCGTGTGGAGATCCAGGTCTCCAGTGGGCTCGTCTGCAAGCAGGAGCTTCGGCATCCCCACCAGAGCCCTGGCGATAGCAACCCGCTGCTGCTCTCCGCCGGAGAGTTCACCCGGGCGATGATGGACGCGTTCTTTCATTCGGACGTCCTCGAGCGCGGCGCAGGCACGCGCCTGTGCCGCCGCCGGAGACTCGCCACGCAGCCGCAACGGCATCATGACATTCTCAAGCGCCGTGAACTCGGGTAGGAGGTGGTGGAACTGGAATACGAAACCCACCGTGTGATTGCGGAAGCATGACAACTCCGGCAGGGCAAGCGTGGTAATCTCCGTCCCCTGGATGCGGATCGAGCCCCGATCGGGCCGATCCATGCCGCCGAGAAGGTGCAGCAGTGTGCTCTTGCCGGAGCCGGAAACTCCTGTCACCGCCATCATTTCCCCTTCTTCAAGGTCCAGGCTGAGGTCCACCAGCACCTCGAGGCGTTCGGATCCCGACCGGTAACCCTTGCACAAGCCGCGCACTTTCAGGAGATCACTCATGGCGCAGGACCTCCACGGGGTCGAGGCGCGAGGCGTTGCGTGCCGGATAGAGGGTGGCCACGAAGCTGATGAGCAGCGCCGTGCCGCAGATCAGCACTACATCCCAGGTCTTCACGTGGAAGGGGACGTAAGGGATGCTGTAGACCTCGGCCTGAAGCCGGATCAGTTTGTAGCTGTCCAGGATCCTGCTGGTACCTACCCCGAGAACGGCTCCCAGGGTCGTTCCGATCAGGCCGATGATCAGTCCCTGAAGCATGAACACCCACATGATCGTTCTCTGGGTCGCGCCCATTGCGGTCAGGATCGCGATGTCCCGCTGTTTTTCCAGCACCATCATGATCAACGTCGTTACGATGTTCAGTGCGGCGACGAAGACGATCAGGCTGATGGTGAGGAACAGGGCAATCTTCTCCAACTTGAGTGCGGAGAAGAGCGGCTTGTTGAGGTCGATCCATGTGGTGGTGATAAACCCCGGTCCTGCTGTCGCGCGGATGGCATCGGCGACCGATTCGACCTCCTCAGGGTTGTCAGTCTTGAACTGCAGGACTGACGCGGAGTCTGCCGGGAGCGAGAGCAGTCTGCGCGCCGCATACATATCGGTATAGGCCCAATTCGAATCGTAGTCCCATAGGCCTGATTCGAAAATTCCCGCGATGCGGAAGGTTTTCTCGCCTATGGTAACTATTCTTCCCGCCAGCGGTGTCAGTTTCCCCCTCGGGAAGAACACCTGCAGGGTGTCTCCCAGCCTTACGCCCAGGGAACGCGCCATTTCCTTTCCGACGATGATGTTGCCGGGGATGGGAGGCGCTTCCGGATCTGCGGGTGCAGGCGCTTCGGGCGCTTCAAGAGCGTGGGGATCCCCTTCGACGATGTGGGAAAAGAAGTCGGAAATCTCCCGCTCGCGCGCGGGATCGACCCCTTTGAGCACGGCGCCCTGGTTGCGCGTCGGGCTGGCGACAAACACCTGGCTGAAGATCGCCGGCGCGGCACCCGTCACATGCGTGACACGGGCCAGGCTGACGAGCTGATCCTGGTAGTTGAGCAAGGGACTATTGTCGATGCGCAGGAGGTTGATATAAGACGTAGCGCCCACGATCTTGGTCTGGATGTCTTCCCGGAATCCCGTGGACAGGGCCAGGGCGATCACCAGTGCCATCACGCCGGCCGTGATGCCGATCACCGAGATGGCGGAGATCACCGATACCATGGTCTGTTTGCGTTTGGCCTTGAGGTATCGGAGCGCGACAAACAATTCAAATTTCATAGACAGCCAACTTGATTGCCGAAATCTCAACGTGGAGGACGCAGCAAAAGAACTCTGCGTCCTGTGCGTGGAGATCTCGCTTTACTCCCCTCCTGATTCAGGACGCAACAACGGGAACAGGATTACGTCACGGATGGAACGCGAGTTGGTCAGAACCATGGTGAGGCGGTCGATTCCGATCCCCTCGCCGGCCGTCGGCGGCATGCCGTAGCTGAGCGCGCGAATGTAATCCTCGTCCATCACGTGAGCCTCTTCATCGCCGCGGCCCCGTGCCTTGAGTTGCTCTTCAAAGCGCGCACGCTGCTCGGCCGGATCGTTCAGCTCAGAGTAGGCGTTGGCAATCTCCATGCCGGCTATGTAGAGCTCGAAGCGCTCCACGACATCCGGATCGCCGGGCTTGGTCTTGGATAGAGGAGAGACCTCGGTCGGATAGTCGTAGATGAATGTGGGCTGGATGAGATTGGGCTCGACGACGTGTTCGAATACGGCTGCCAGCAGCGTGCCGACCGTGTCGGCAGCGCCGAATTCAGCGCCCACGGCGCGCGCCAACTCGCGCAGCCTGAGCTCGGAGCGCAAATCCTCGTCAGCGGGTTTGGGAATCGACTCGGGCCAGAAGTGCAGGATCGCTCCCTTCATGGTATGGTGCTGCCAGTGATCGAAATCCAGCAGGCGCTCCTGGTAGGCGACCTGCCGCGAGCCGGTAACCGACTCGGCTATCTGGGTGATCATCTCCTCGGTGAGATTCATCAGATCACGAAAGTCGCTGTACGACTGATAGAACTCGAGCATGGTGAATTCCGGGTTGTGCTGGATCGAGATCCCTTCGTTGCGGAAAATCCGGCTCAGCTCATAGACCCTGGGAATGCCGCCGACGATCAGGCGCTTGAGGTGAAGCTCAAGGGCGATGCGCAGATAAAGGTCGATGTCGAGAGCGTTGTGATGCGTCCGGAAAGGGCGGGCCAGGGCGCCGCCGGCGATCGTCTGCAGCACCGGCGTTTCCACCTCGAGGTAATCCCTTCCATCGAGGAAGTTGCGGATTTCCCGGATGATCTTGCCGCGCTTGATGAAGGTGTCACGCACCTCCTGGTTGACGATGAGATCGACATAGCGCTGGCGGAACCGGATTTCAATGTCCGTAAGACCGTGCCACTTCTCTGGCAGGGGCAGCAGGTTTTTGGCCAGGTGAGTCAGAGAAACAGCCAGGACGGTGAGCTCGTTGGTGCGCGTACGGAAGAGCGTCCCCTCCGCTCCTACCAGGTCGCCCAGGTCGAACAGCTCATAGAGTCCGAAAATCTCCGGCCCGACACGGTCGCGCCGCACGTAGACCTGCAGCCGATGTTCGCCGTCAGAGACGTCGAGAAAACCGGCCTTGCCGTGGGGACGCAGTGCCATGATGCGGCCGCACACGCGCACGGCCGGCTTGGACTCCTCCAGTTCCTGCGCCGACGCCTGGTCGAAACGGCCGTGGATTTCCCCCAGCGTGTGGCTGTAATCGAATTTGTGGGGATAAGGATCGTAGCCCCGCCGTTTCAATTCCTCCAGCTTGAGCCGCCGTTGGACCAGGGGGTTGGTTTCGTGCTCCATTTACTCCTTCACCCTTTCTTGCAGGAGGTCGTTCTTGATGCTGTCGAGGATGCCGTTCACGAACTGCGCCGACTCGTTGGTGGAGAACTTCTTGGCAATTTCCAGGGCTTCGTTGATCACCACGGTGTCGGGCGTGTTGACGTCCGAGAGCAGTTCGAACACGGCCAGGCGCAGGACATTTCGATCGACGGCGGCCATGCGGCTCAAGCGCCAGTTCTTGGTGTGGCCCTGGATGAGCCGGTCGATCTCTTTGATGCGGCTGAGCGCCCCCCGGAACAGGTGGCAGGCGAACTCGCGCACCTTCTCCGGCTGTTCATTCATCTCCCAGAAAGAGTCCAGGATCATCTCGGGGTCATGTTTGCCCACATCAAATTCATAGAGCATTTGAAGCGCGCATTCGCGCGCGGTTCTTCTGAGTCCCATTTCAGATGATGCGATCCTAGGATGCGGTAAAAGGAGTGCGCTGTTGCGTTCGCGGTTCTATAACTGCTTTAAGACTTGAACCATTTCTATTGCCGAAAGAGCGGCATCAAACCCTCTGTTTCCTGACTTGAGACCGGCCCGTTCAATCGCCTGTTCCAGAGTGTTGCACGTAAGAATACCATAGATTACCGGGACCCCGGATTCCAGGCTGAGATTCCCGATTCCCCTGGTCACCGTCGAGGAGATGTACTGGAAGTGAGGGGTCTCCCCTTGCAGCAACGCGCCCAGACAGATAACGGCATCGTACTTGCCCGAGAGCGCCATCCTTTTGGCCGCCAGTACAATTTCGAATGAACCGGGCACCCAGACGGTCGTGATGTCATCCGGCGCGGCGCCGTGGCGCTCCAGGGCGTCGAGAGCGCCGTTGAGCAGGCGATCACTGATAAAAGAATTGAATCGGCTGATGACGATCGCAAATCGGCTTCCGGTTGCATCCAGTTTCCCTTGGATAGTCCTGGCCATATCGCCTCCGCGACTGAGGCCATACATTCTGCAGGAGACAGGTGGGAAAAACAACTGCTTTCAACGCAGCGAGCGCAAAGGTGCAGGGGAACGCATTTTTTCTCCTCTGCGCCCCCTTCGTTGAGCTTTCTAGAGGCTTTGGCAGAGCAGTCCGAAGAAGTCGCGCATGCCACGGCCGCTGGGGTAGACGGGCTTGCCGAGGCGGCGCGCCAGATCGCCCGGCGACATATCATCGACAAAGATCCCCTCGATCTGGGAAAGGGCCTCGTTCGGGATCACCAGGAAATCGCCCAGTGGCAGGCCGTCGAGGGCTTCTGCAATATCCCGGCCCGCGAGCAGGCCTGCCACCGTAATGCTCTTTCCCATGAATCGATTCTCCACCTCGACTACCTGGAGATGTGCGCCCAGTTTTTGGTTCAGGAGCGCGGCACAATCCCGCAAAAACGCGTAGAAGAGCTTTCCCGTCGCCAATGTCCCATTGAGATGAGGCCGGGGCTTGCGCCGCCGCCCGAGGTGGGTGGCAAACTCGTCGAGAAAGTGGCGCACCATGCCGATGCCGTCTTCGATTTGAGCGAAGTCGTCGTAGCAGCGGGTATCGGGGATCGGCAATCCTCCCTGAATGTAGAATTCATCGGCTAGATAAGAGAAGCCCCGGCCCGTCTCCTGCCTGAACTGCCGCTGCCAGGGCGTCACCTGACGGATGACTGCGCGACAGAACTCCGGGGAAACGGGGGTAAGTCGTCCCCGGGCTGGGGCATGATCCGAGAGCCCTAAGGGCACAATGGCGACCGAGTAAACGCCGGGGTAATAAGAATAAAGGTCAAAAACCGTCCTTGCCAGGTGCGCACCGTCATTGATCTCCGGCATGAGAACGACCTGCGCATTGATCCGGATGCCGCCGTCGACAAGACGGCGCATCTTACCGGCCAGATCATCGACCTTCTTGCGTCCCATGATCTTGGTTCGCAGCTCCGGATCAGTCGCGTGCACCGAAACGTAAAGCGGTGACAGAGCCTGTTCGATGATTCGATCCAGCTCCTTGCCGGGGAGGTTGGTAAGGGTAATGTAGTTGCCGTGCAGAAAGGACAGGCGATAATCGTCGTCTTTGATCTTCAGCGCTTGTCGCGCGCCCGGAGGCAGCTGGTTGATGAAACAGAACAGGCAGGCGTTGTTGCAGGTCCGGGTACGGAAATCCTCGACCTCGATTCCCAGACCCCGGCCGCCGGTCATATCCGCCTCGATCCGCACTTCAGCCCCGCCGGCCTTACTTACCTCGAGCTCGACAAATGCATCTTCCGCAAGATAGAACCTGAGCGCCAGCTCATCTGCGACCGGGCGTCCGTTCGCCGCCAGGATTTCATCACCCGGCGCGAGTCCGGCCATGTGGGCCGGGGAATCCGGTTCGACTGAGCGGATTTTAATTCCCCTTCTTGGCACTGCCTGCTTCCGCCCTCTGGTAAGAATCGATGAGCTTCACCGAGCGATAAAAATAGTGCAATCCCGATGCCACCGTGACCAGCAGGGTGGCAATCACCAGCGGATCGAGGATCGGTTCCACCCTGGGGGTGAGGTTCGCCAGCAGTACGAGTGCCACCGTGATGAGCTGACCCGCCGTGGTGCACTTCCCTAGAAAGCTCGGGGAAAATTCGGTGTGCCCGGTCTGCAAATGGATGATAAGGGCCGCGAGGGCGATCAGCAGGTCGCGGCTTATGGAAGTGACGGTGAGCCAAACGGGGATGTGGAAGGCCACCGGCACAGACGGAACGGTAAGCGTAATGAAGGCCGCTGTCAGCAACAACTTGTCGGCCATCGGGTCCAGGAATGACCCTAACACCGTTTTTTGCTGAAGCTTACGAGCCAGGAGACCATCCAGTCCGTCCGTGAAACCGGCTATGACGAAAACCAGCATTGCGCTCCTGGGATGGCCGTAAATGAGCAGAAGGACGAAGCAGGGGACGAAGATCATCCGAAGAATCGTCAGTTGATTGGCATAGGTCAGCAACACCGGTCACGCTCCTCAGCCGAACTTTTAGCAGATTCCTAGGATTCCTTCACCATCAAAATCTATGCAGACCACGATAACCGCAGCCGCGACAAATAGAAATACTCAAAATCCCGGCAGATTGAGGGTTACTGCACCCTGATTTCCGCGCTCCGACAAGTGGAGCGCTTTTCCCCACAAAGAGCCTCCAATGACCTCTCAGCAAAAGGCACTGCCGATCCGATAAGAAGCAAGGGACACAGGGCCTAAGAGTGTCTGACAGCACATACTATTGTATCGATCGAGCGGGCAGATGTCACTTTCCGGAAACTTGAAAACGATGGATCTGGCTGAGCTTCTCCAGTGGGTTACGCTGGGAAGAAAGACCGGATCGCTGACATTTGTGCGCAACAAGACGAAGAACTACGTTTTTTTCAAGGACGGCAAGATCATTTCCTCGAAGTCCAACGAGCCTACGAGACAGCTCGGGCACTATCTCCTTTTCCAGGGAAAGATTACGGAGGCGCAACTCAAGCGCGCTCTGCAAATCCAGCTGCAGACCCGATCGAATCTGGGCAAGATCCTGGTTCAGGAGGGGCATATCACGAAGGAGGAAGCGGAAAGGGCTCTCGTGGGCCGCACCCAGGAGGTGATCTACGACCTTTTCCTCTGGGAGGAGGGCTATTTTCATTTCACGGCGAACGGTTTCAGCCTCGACGAACTCATACTGATCAACATCGACATCAACACCATCATTTTCGAGGGCGTGCGCCGCAAGGACGAGTGGGCGCGCATCCGTGAAGTTTTTCCCAGCAACAATGTTGTGCTCGCCATACGGCCGGGAGCCGATCTCAAGAACCTGGCTCTGAAACCCCTGCAGAAGAAGCTGTTGTTCCAGGTCAACCAGGGGAAGGCCATTTCCGAGATGATCCTGGAACTCCACGGCTCGGACTTTCAGGTCAACTTCGAACTGTTTCAGCTCTACGACATGAATGTCGTGGAAGTAAAGGAAGTCCGCGAAACGCCGCCGCCGCGCGACGACCCGGAAGTGCTTCTCAACCGCGGCGAGGAGCTTCTGAACGCCAAGCGGTATCAGGAAGCTATCGCCGTCCTTCAGGAAGTGTTGCGGCTGGATCCCCAGAACGCCAGGGCTGACGAGCTCATCGAGGGCGCCGAAAAAGCGTTGTGCCAGGAGATCTATAAGAACTCCATCCCAGGCGAGAAGACGCCCCATTTCATTGTTCCCGAGTACGCTCTCACCCGTTTCAGCCTGTCGCACCAGGAAGGCTTCGTCGCTTCGCGCATCAATGGCGATTGCGACGTGAATTCGATCGTAATGCTCTCACCCCTGCGTGAACTCGAAATCCTGCAAATCCTCGACAAACTTCTTAAACTCGAGCTCATCGCCCTTAAATGAGAGTGATGGGTCATGACTCTTCACTCATGAGCGCAGAAGAGCGGCGACTTCGATCAGAGCTCTGGAGAGGCGCGGGCCGTACCAGCTGAGCAGTTCCCCTTCGACGATGTGTATGCGTCGGTTCCGCACTGCAGGAACTTTCTCACCCATCATCCCGAATTCGGCCAGGTCCGTTTTGGTGAAATGGTAGGGTTCCGTCGGAAGAATCACGACCTCGGGGCGGCCTCGGGCGGCCTCTTCCAGCGTAAACTGCGGGTAGCGCTCGGTGCTGCCCTCGAAGATGTTCATGCCACCGCAGTTTCGGATCACGCTGTCGACGAAGGTATCGCGATTGATCGTCATGTAGGGGTCTTTCCAGATGGGGCAGAGCACACGTCGTGGAGGGTTGCTTGCGTGCGAGCGTGCGTCGGCCCGAGCCTGTTCGATGGAGGTCAGCACGGGTTGCGCCGCGGGTGTGCTGTCGGTCAAAGCCGCCATGTCGGCGATCATCTTGAGGCAGCCGTCGACGGTCTTGGGGAAAGTGACAAATACAGTCAGCCCGGCATGCTCCAGCTTGTCGACCTGGTGTCTCCGGTTTTCCTCCGCGTTAGCGATGATCAGATCAGGCTTGAGCTGGAGGACCTTGTCGACCACGAAGTTCTTGGTACCGCCGACTCTGGGTTTGATGCGGACCTTGGCCTCAGGATGGATACAGTAGTCGGTGATACCGACGATTCGTTCACCGGCGCCCAGGGCGAAGAGCGTCTCCGTGATGCTCGGCACCAGGCAAACAATGCGCTGCGCCGGAGCATTGATGCGAACGATTCGCGACAAATCGTCAATCAGTTCAATCACAATGGACAATTATACTATTGTACAATGCCATGGCGTACGGGCAGACGGGACAAAGCTGTGTGGCTGGGGTTCAGAGAGATCAGGGACGCGCACCCGCGCCCCTTTCGCAATAACGGGCACTCTGCCTCAGGAGCTTGCCAGGGTCATGCCACGTCCCGGGCGGCGCCTCCGGAAGGGAACGTGCGTGGTCTGAAACGGTTCAAGAATGATAGGAGGCTTGACGCATGAAGGGTAAGCTTCTGCGGGATGCGGCTCACGGCGACATCGAACTTGAACCGCTTGAGGTGGAACTGGTCGATACCCCAGAATTCCAGCGCCTGAGAGGGATCAAACAGCTGGGGACGGCATACCTGGTTTATCCCTCAGCAACCCATACCCGATTTGAGCACAGTCTGGGAACTTCATGGATGGCACGGCGGATGATCGAAGCTCTGCGGCGCACCGGTTCCATTTCCCCGGACGAAGCCACAGCGATCTGTGTGGCGGCACTGCTGCACGACGTCACGCACATACCGTTCGGCCATACGCTTGAGGATGAGCGCCGCGTCCTCCCGCGTCACGATAAGGATGAAACGCGTTTTGCGCATTTCCTCCTGGAATCCTCTCTCGCCAAGCGCCTGCAAACATCGGGATATCAGGATCAGGTCCTGCGCATCCTTCGGGGTGAAGCCGGCTTTGCTTCCGAAATCATCACCGGCGCGATCACCGCGGACCTTCTCGACTACCTGCGACGGGACACCTACTTTGTCGGTTTCTCTCAATATTACGATCCGCGGGTGTTCCAGTCATTCATCCTGGACCGGGGACGCTTCGTCGTCAACCTGGAGAAGCACGGCATGCTGCGGCGCGACGCCCTGTCTGAATTAGTCAATTTGCTTCGCATCCGGTACACCCTCTCCGAGCGGGTCTACTTTCACCACACCAAGATCGCCTCGGGCGCGATGATCTCCAAGGCAGTGGAGCTGGCGATCAGTTCCGGCCTGCAGCTCAAGGAGATGCACAAGCTCAAGGATGAGACGCTGATATGGATCCTCAGGGAGCGCAACGGCACAAACCCGGCTATCGCCCACATCCTCAATTGCCTGGAATCCCGGCAACTGTACCGGGCATGCTTCGTTCTCACGGTCGATGTAGGAGAAGACCGGCAGAAAGAGATCGTTGACCGATATCACTTCAGCCCGGCCGACCGCGAACAGCTTGAAGCGCGCATCGCGGGTGCCGCGGGGCTCGAGGCTCACCAGGTTATTGTCTATTGCCCTTCGATCGGCATGTCCCTTCCGGAGGCGGAAGTTCTCGTCGGGCTCGAAAACGGCCGCATCGTGCCTCTTGCCGGCAGCAACAACGAAGAAATCCGGGTTCTCAAGCAAAAACACAAAGCCCTGTGGAAATTCTTCGTTTTCATCGACCGCGGCGCCTGGGACCGGCGTGAACCCGCCCGCAGCGCCGCGGCGGAACTACTCTCCTGATTTCGGGTTTCGGATCGGGCGAAGCAACGGTACAGTTCCAAAACCCCAAAATCCGCAATCCAAAATCCGAATTCACACGATCCGGCCCTCAGGCCAAGGGCTCAATATTCTGGTTGAGCCGGAACAAGTTCCCCGGATCGTATTTCTTCTTCAGCGCCGCCAGCCGGCTGTAGTTGCCGCGATACGTCGCGGCGATCCGATCCTGACCTTCATCCGCCATCAGGAAATTGACATAAGCCCCGCCGGCAGAGTGCGGGTGGAGGGCCTCCCAGTATTCGCGCACCCATGCCCTGTTCTTGGGCGTGTCGGCGGGATCGGGATACATGGCGGCGATTACGTGCACGAAATTCGCATCCCGATAGCTGAAAGCCGTATCTTCCTTGCCGATCCGCTGTGCCGCACCGCTGACAGGGTAGATGTGCATGGCCGATGATACCGTAGGGATGCGGGGGCCGAATCGCACATGAGCATCGATAATCTCCTCGCTGAGCTCATGGACGAAATCCGCTTTCCAATAATGCTGCAGCCCCGGGGGGACGAGTGCGTCGAACATTCGCTGAAGCCTCGGGAAAGGCAGAGGGCCGAGCAGATCGACTTCGGGCGGACCGAATTTGCGGATGGGTGCGACCACCTTTTCCGCCCGGTCGAGCGGGCCGCTGTAACAGGCTGCGATCCCGCACAGCGTCTTGTTGTGAAGGCGCTCGGGGAATGGGGGCCCGGGCGGCACAATCAGAAAAGCAAAAAATCCATTCATTTCTTCCGGTGCCCCGGCCATGTAGTCCCGATAAAAGCGCATCGCATCTTTGGCCTGCTCGAGTCTGTACAGGACCGGCCCGGCGCACACCGTGTGCACGGGATGGAGCTTGAACTCGAATGAAGTCACGATGCCAAAGTTCCCCCCGCCGCCACGGAGACCCCAGAAGAGGTCCGGATTTTCGCCGGCGCCCGCCGTGACAAAGCGTCCATCCGCAGTCACCACGTCAACGGAAACCAGGTTGTCGCAGGAAAGGCCGCACTTGCGGGTAAGATGGCCGATGCCGCCTCCCAGCGTAAGGCCGGCTATCCCCGTCGTGGAGATGATTCCGCCGGGAGCCGCCAGGCCGAAGACGTGGGTAGCATGGTCGAGATCTCCCCAGGTGCAACCCCCTTCAGCGCGAGCCCGCTGTTTTTTGGGATCCACCCGGATGCCCTTCATAGGCGATAGATCGATCACCAGTCCTGCATCACAAGTGCCAAAACCACCGACGTTGTGCCCGCCGCCACGCACTGCGACCACAAGTTGGTTGTCTCGCGCAAAGTCGACTGCGGCCATGACATCGGCCACACCAGCGCAGCGCGCGATGAGGCTGGGGTGACGATCGATCATGCCGTTGTAGACCTTGCGGGCCCGGTCATAGCCTGCGTCTGCAGAGGTGAGAAGTTCACCTCGCAACCGGTCCTTGAATTGTGCGACCACCGGCTGCTTCAAAACAATGTCATCCCCGGCGTTGGTTTTTGCTTTGACTCCTTCCATCAATTCCCCCTCCCTACGATTTGCCCGGAGTGCAAGCCCATTTGAGGGCTCGGTCTCTGGGGGCTGTCTCTCGTCATTGCCGCAAGCGGCTCCGTCGGCATCCTGACCCGATCAGGATGCCATGCTAATAAACTATAACCCGTTTTGCTGACTGTCAACCTGCAGCTGAAGACCTCCGACGTCCGACCTCCGACCTCGCAATCGCGTTGAGGGGGTTTTGAGTTAAGGCCCGGAGGTAACTCGAGAGCTTGTGGGGCGGCCAAACGCCTTTGCCTTCCCTCTACGGCCAGAAAGGACGGAGGTCGGATGTCTGAGGCCGGGCAGGCTATTTACTACGGTTGCTGCTCTGGTGCGGAGAGGGCCGCCTGCACTTGCAGGAGAGCTGCCTGGGCCCCGGCTTTCATGCAGTTCACGTCACTCGCACAAAGGAGGATGTCTACACCCTGGCTGATCCAGAAGGCAAAATCCGCAGCAGGCGATGCCACGGCCACGTGTTTCCCATGCTTCCTTACGGCGCTCATGATCTGCCCGGCGGCTGCCCTGACCTTGGCATGGCCGGTTTGATAAGGAACGCCCAGGCTCGCGGACAGGTCGGCGGGACCAATGAGAATATCGATGCCGGGGACAGCGCATAGTTCGTCTGCGCGCGCCACAGCCTCCCCGGTCTCAATCTGCGCCATCAAACACAGGTCCCGGTTGACCCGCTGCTGTTCAGCTACGCCCTCGGCAAGGCCGTAGTGGACGGCTCGGGAATTAGGAAAGCAGCCTCGTTCGCCCTCCGGGCGGAAGCGGGCATAGCGGATGAGCTCGCGCAGTATCTCGGGCGAGTTCGCCATCGGCACATCGATAATGTCGGGGCCGCATTCGGCAGCGCGCTGAACGTTCTCTCGGTGGGAGTTGGGAATGCGGATCATGCTGAGCATGCCGAGCCCTGAAGTGATCCGGCAAAGGTCGCATGCTTCCGCGAATGTGATGAAACAATGCTCCATGTCAAACCATGCGATCCGGAATCCCAGGCCTGCCGCAATCTCCAGAAAAACCGGATCGTAAAAATAAGTCCCTGCGCCAAGCAGCGGACCCTTCCCCTGCTCCTGGAGAACGCGGTGCAAGCGAGTCATGATCGGACCTCCGACCTCCGGATTCCGACCTCGGACATCCGTTGACCGGATCGAAGGTCGGATGGCGGAGGTCTATTTTGCATACGTGGGCTTGGGAAACTGTGACAGGACTTCCCCAAAGAAAAAACCCTTCCGGATTTCCATTTTTTCCACGCGCAAGAGCTGTACATCTTCTGCCGTCGAGTTCGGCACAGACTGAATAATAAAAGTGTAAACGCCAGGAGCGACGTCGGTCATCATGTACCGGCCGTTCTCACTGCTAAAGGATCTTTGATACTCACGACTGCCGGGCTTCGCGGCGGTGTCCCGCAGATGAACAATGAAGCGTTTCACGGGGATACCCCTGTAATCGATCACACGCCCGTACAGACCCGCTTCTACGCTCTTCACGCGTACGACGGTCTCGGCAGGCACCGGCTTGTTGCTATCGAACGCGAGCCGTTGGTCGAGGTAGCCGGGACTGGAGATCCTGATCTCGCGCACCGGCGGATACGACAATGGCAGAGAGAATCGGCCCATCTTGTCGGTCCTTATGGCTCCGTCAAACTTCCCTTGCATCCCGCCGGTCCCGAAGACAATGACCAGCGCCCCCTCCAATGCCTTGCCTGCTTCAGTGACGACCCGGCCCCTGAAAACCGGCCTGTCTTCAAGCACTACTGCCGCAGGCGGAGCCTTCGGATCCAGCAGGATGGTGTTTGTTTTGTAGCCGTCCGCAGCTACAGTGCATTCGAAGGGAGGCAGTTCCGCCGGCACAGAAAACTCGATCACCCCGCGCCTGTCGCCACCGGCGATTTTGAAATGAGCGGGGGCCGCAGCCGTTGCATAGGGAAGCGCTTCGCCCCGGCTGTTTTTCACCACGAACGAGATGGGGGGGGCAGCTGCCAGGTTGAAATTGACCTGCTGGGTTTGGCCCGCCCTCAATGGGCTCAATTCTTCGTCCAGGCCATATCCCCGAGCGTAAGCAATAACGCTCACATCACCGTCGGGAAGGCCCTCGATCGTGTACTTTCCGGAGGAATCGGTGACTCGGCCTATGGGGGATGGCACCGGGCTGTCCCCCAGAAGTGAGAATGGCGGAGAGTTGGCGATTACCAAAGCACCCGCGATCGGCATATCTTTCTTATCATAGACAAATCCCGCAATCGTTGATTGGGCTGGCCTCAGCTGGTAGTCCCTTGCAGCCGTTTTTGGATCCCGGACCGGAACGAAGCCTTCTATCTGCGCATATCCCTCCATGCGGATGCTGATCCACAAATTGGCAGGCGCATTCAAGCGGATCTGGTAGCGCCCGTCCTGATCGCAGGTCTGAGTATCCAAGGGGGCAGGCTGTTCGAACGTCGGCGGCGACCAAAGAGGCGCGGACCCGTATACCGAGACCGTGGCCCCAGGCAGAGCCTCCATGAGTTCGGAAGTGACTCTGCCGCTCAATAGATACTCGGTACCCGTTTCAAATGCCCGAAGCGAAGCTTCGCCCAGCTGCACATAGGTGGCGGGCGGCGCGTCCCTGGCCGTGCCCGCCTGGCTCTCAGCTGCAGGCTGCGCGGTCTGCTCTGCAGGGGGATTGCGCCTGCAGCCGGCCGCCGGCCAGAGAATGCAGACCAGCGGGATCACAGACAGGAGCCACCGCTTCTTATCGATTGCCATCGATCTCTCCTCAGCTTGTGCCGCTCATTCTACTCCTAAATCCCCAACGCAGAGAGCGCAGAGGCCGCGGAATGGTTGTTTTTCTCTGCTACTTCTGCGCTCTCTGGGTTGGGATTTTAAAAGCTTGTGCTGAGGCCAATGCGGAATCGGGCGGGCAGCGCCGGGTACCCAAATGCTTCCATGTAACTTTTGTCCAGCGCATTGTTCACGACGGCAAACAGGGTCACTCCCGACAGCAGGCGGAAGCTGACGAGCAGATCCAGCACTCCATACCCTGGATTCCGGCTTAGCCCGAGGCCGAGGAAGTCTGAATCGAGCCGGCTGCCGATCAGAGTGCCGGTAGCACCAAACGTCCAGCGTCCCGGCTTCCACTTCAGGTCGAGAAAGCCGGAGTGCCGCGGGCGCCGGAAGAGCGCCTGGCCGGGCGCAAAGACCGAGCCCGGCGCAGCAGAATTTTCCAGAATCAGAGAATCAAGGAACGTGTAAGATCCGGCGACCTCCAGCCCCAGACCAAGAATCTGCCGGAAGCTGGTCTCGACGCCCCGGGAACGGGTTTTGCCGATGTTGAAAAATGTTCCCGCAAAGGTAGTGAAGTCCGTGGTTATGAAATCGATCTGATTGCGGAACCGGTTTTCGAAAAATGTAACCTCCATAGCCCCTTTGCCGGCGCCGAATTGTTGTTCGATGCCGACATCACAGCTCGTAGATTTTTCTGCCTTGAGATCGGGGTTGCCGAGAAAAAATGGAGATCTGCTGAACGACTCAACCAGGGTGGGCTCCTTGATCCCCAAACCGAAATTGGCCTTGATTTTGGTCAGGCCCAGCGGCCCGCCCGGCACCGGCTGGTGCAGCTGCCATGCCAGCGAAAGACGCGGTGCGGCCGAGAAACCGAAGCTCGCGTTGTGCTCCAGGCGCACTCCCGCTGCGACGAAGAGGCGTTTATGCAGAAACCACTGATCCTGCACGAAGGCGCCGAAGTTTCTGCGAACTGCAGCCAGCGGATCAAAGCGAGGATCACCCGCCGTTCCGGTCTCGCGTTCAAATTCGGCGCCTGCGGTGAGAAGATGGGCATGAGGAAGGGACAACTCGCTCTGGTAGCCGATCTTCTGGCGCAGACTCTGGTTGAATGTCTGATAGGAGAAGTCAAAAGAAGTGAAGGGGGAGGTCCGGCCCTGGTATCGTGCGACAAAGCTGCCGGAATCGACGCTGTCCTCGGAAAACTGCCGGGAATCGTTGATGGAATAAGAAAATGTCTGCGTCCAGGAGGGGGTGATGAAATGTGTGAAAGTGACTCCACCGGCCAGGTCACGGTGGCGGTAGAACTGATCCGAATCGGGACGTGCGAATGCCCACTGGCCCGGCACGCCTGCGCGTCCGGCATCGCTGCGGAAGACGGCTCGCAGCAGGCTCTTCGGGGATGGGCGGAATCCGAAGTTGGCAGTGGCGGTCGCGTCGTTGAAGGAACCGTTGAGGACGTGGTTGTCAGTGTCGAGACGTGCGAACGAGGCCGCATAATCGAATCGCTCCCCTTTACCTCCGATGCCGGCTTCATAGCGGAATGTTGCGAAGCTGCCCCCTTCGACCGCGATACGCGGCTTGGGCTCCAAGCCTTCGCTGGTTCCCCGGCGTGTAAAGATCTGAATGACGCCGGCCATGGCGTCGGATCCGAAGAGGGCACTCTGCGGGCCGCGCACGATCTCGATGCGGTCGATGCTCGCGGCCGACAGGTTTGCAAAGTTGAAGCTTCCCCCGGGATCGTTTACAGGAATGCCGTCGATCAGCACCTTGGTGTAGTCCGATTCGCCGCCTCGGATAAAGACAGAGGCCAACTGTCCGACGGCTCCGTTCTGAACCAGCGTGAGGCCGGCGACCCTGCGCAGCGCCTCCGCCATCGAATCGATGCCGGCGCTCTCCAGGTCATCCCCGCGGATGACGGTGGTACTGCTGCCGATCTGGGCCAGAGGCGCCTCCGTTCGGGTAGCGGTCACCACAATCGATTCTTTGATGGCCGGTATCTCCAAGGTCAAACTCAGCGGGGGGGTGGCGGCGCCGACCTCCAGTGACTGGTGCCGAATCGGGGCAAGCCCGGCGGCTGTGGCATCCAAGGTGTATGCGCCATCCGGCAGATCGAGGGCAAACCTGCCCTGAGTATCAGTCAAAGCAGACGCGGCATTCTGCCCCGATGGCCCGCGGACCTCGACGAGCACACGCGGAACCGGCGCGCCGCTCTGATCGACTACTGTTCCCGTAACCCGGCGCATTCCGTCCTGCTGCGCCCAGGCGATTGAGGAAGCAAGAATCACTAAAACCAGGGAATATCCGAAATGCCAGGCGCAGCGTAGCGACAACGATAACAAGGACGAGCCGGACGGGCTGAACGTCAGGAGGTCGGGGTGCCGACACCCCAGGAGGGCCGAGTTTTCTTGGCGTCCCGGCGTCCTGGTGTCCGGGCGGTTTCTTTTTTTTCTGTCACGAGGATGGGGCGTCAGCAATGGCATGTCGCTGATGTACTTGCGCGCTAATGGTGGTTTGTCTGGGGCTGGAGTGCTATTCATATCTATCTCCGTTCTTCTATGACTGGCAAGACCTCGGGCAAGCCGTCTGCTGCCCGCCGGACCTGGAAATCCAGGCCGAAGATCCGGCTCAGATTCTCCCGGGTGATTACTTCCGACACGGTGCCCTGACAACGAATTGTGCCTTCCGACATCAGGGCGATACGGTCGGAAAAACTGCCTAAGAGATGGATCTCATGTGAGACAACGAGCGTAGCGAGCCTCCGTTCCCGCGTGAGGCGGCGAACCAGGCGCATCAATTCGACTTGATAGTTGATGTCCAAATTGGCGGTGAGTTCGTCGAGCAGCAGGATCAACGACTCCTGGACCAACGCTCGCGCCAGCAGGAGACGCTGCTTCTCCCCGCCGGAAAGCTCGCAGACCCGCACATCGCGATATCGCGTCAACTGCGTCATCTCCAGCGCCGCCAGTGTGACCTCTTCGTCGTGCGCGCTCTCGAACCCGAACAGGGACATGTGGGGAGAACGACCCTGAAGGGCGAACTGCAGGACTGTCAGTTGGGAACCGTCGCCGGCGCTCTGAGGCACCATCGCGATGCGCCGAGCGACCTGCTTGCGAGGCAGCTCGGCCAGAGGCATCTCTCCGTTCAGCAGGATGCTTCCTGATGCCGGCCGCAATATGCCACCCAGGAGGCGCAGCACCGTGGTCTTTCCCGAACCGTTGGGCCCGATGATTCCGGTGACTGTGCCGGGCATCAATTCGATTGTGAGGTTTCGCACCACCGGATTCCGGTATGCGAAGCTCACCTCACACGCTTCCAGTGCGGGGGACGAAGCGTTCGGCCTCATAGCCTGCTCCTCCGTCGCGAAAGGTAAATGAACAGCGGCGCTCCGATAAGCGCCGTGATGACGCCTACCGGCAATTCAGCGGGTGACAGCAGCGTGCGTGCCATGGTATCCGCCAGCAGAGTGAAGATGGCGCCGAACAGGAAGACGGTAGGGAACAGGATGCGGTTGTCGCTGCCGAACATCATGCGTCCGAGATGGGGGCAGATGAGGCCGATGTAGGCGATCGGGCCGCCGACGGAAACCACCGCGCCGGTGATGAGCGATGCGATGAGATATACGCCGACCTTCACGCGCGGGACCTCGACGCCCAGGATCAGGGCATCCTCCTCTCCCAGCGAAATCAGGTTCAAGCTGCGGGAAAACAGATAAAGCAGGAGGAATCCTGCCAGGACTAAAGCGGTAACGACGTAGATCGATGCGTCGACCGGACGGCTGAGGTCGCCGATGAGCCAGTAAAAGATGCCGCGCAGATCAGCCTGGCTGGTGCTGGTGAGCAGAATGACGTTGATCGACGAAATAAACGAGGCCAGCACGATCCCTGCCAGCAGCAGACGCTGCGAACCTTCTCCCGAGCGGGTGCCGCCTCCCGCAAGGAAGTAGACCGCGGCAACTACGAGTGCGGCTCCGGCAAACGCCGCCAACGGACGGCCATAAGCGAGGCCCGCCGCGGCCTCGGCCGTTCCCCAGGATGCGGCGAAGATGGAATACAGGATCGTCCCGAGCGAGGCGCCCGTCGAAACTCCCAGGACGAAGGGATCGGCAAGAGGATTGCGCAGCAGCGACTGAAAAGCCGCACCCGCGACGGCGAGCGCGGCGCCGACCAGCGAGCTGAGGAATATGCGCGGCAGGCGAATCGAGAACAGTATAGTCGCCAGCGGGTCGTCCGCTTCCGGAGTGCCGGACACGTGGTGCGCCACCAGCCATACCACTCTTCCAGGCGGAATGGCGACGCTTCCGACGGCAAGAGCGAACAGCGCGGCACAGCTCCAGGCGAACAACAATGAGAGGCATACGACGGCAATGCGCCTGCGGGAAAGACGCTTCATTGGAAACGCTCCGGATGAAGTTTGCGCGCCAGTTCCTCGACGCCGTCAACAAACCGCGGCGAGGGATGTTGCAGGACTTCGCTCAAGACGTAAATCCGGCCCCGCTGCACCGCCCTCAAGGAACGCCAGCCCGCGATATTCCTGAGATCGGGTATAGGTTTGCCCTCGTGATAGACCGTCAGAATGACATCGGGATTCTGTGCCAGTACCTGCTCGAGGCTGTAGCGCGGATAGAATTCCTCGCTTGCAGCGGAGATGGAGACCACGTCCGCCAGCCCCAGCACGTCGTTTTCGAACGTCTTGCGGCCCGGCGCCAGCAGGGGATCGAACCAGGTGATGAAGAAGGCGCGCGTGGGCGGGAGCCCGGCGAGGCGGCGCTTGACCTCCTGCAGACGGCCTTTCATCCGGGCCACGAGTTGCTCGCCCTGCGCGCCGCGGTCCGTAATCCGGCCGATTGCGAGCGTGGTCTCAAAAATCCCATCGACGGATCGTGGCGCGGTTACAAATACGGGGAGCCCAAACCCCGCGAGTTTGTACACGGCTGCCTGATCGTTCCCCGCGGTCGACGCGATGATGAGGTCGGGGCGTGCGGCGAGAATGGTCTCGAAGTTGGGATTGAGGAGGGTTCCGATCTTCGGCTTGCCTTTAGCGTCTTCAGGCCAGTCGCAGTGCGTGGTGACTCCGATCAGCCGGTCGTCGGCTCCGAGAAGATATAAAACCTCAGTCACGCTCGGCGCCAGGGAGATAACCCGCTGCGGATGCCGAGGCAGTACGATGGGCCTGCCGATGCCGTCGGTGTATTCTACGGTCGCAGTCGGGACACCGGCGCTCCGGTGGTTACTGTCAGGCAAGGTTCGCGAACAGCAGGCCAGCAGGGCGAACAAAGCAAAGCCGGCGCAGCGTGCTAAGAGGGAAGAACCGTGAAGTATGCGAGGCATTTCAGGTCTCTTTCTCGCGAAGAGTTGGCTGAAAAAGGGGATGAGGCAGGTTTCCTGACTCTCGGGTCGTCGCCGGGCTTCTCACCTTCCCCGTCTGGATCAACGAGTGGCGGACTACTCTGAATGCTGCTGCAGGCCGAAGAAGCCGGCTCTCCGAATACAGTGGCGGGACCGTGTGGGACTCACACCCACTTCCCTTTTACCCCCGGTCCGGGGCACCTCAATCCGATTTGGAAAGAACGACGTTACCCGACAATCAATATCACTATGGTTCAGACAAAGTCAATCTGAATGACGATTGAAGATTGACCAATGAAAAAGGACAATCGAGTGAGGGTGGAGTGGTCCTCCAGCACAGTGAATATCTCTCTTTGCATTTGCTGCCCGGTTTCCAGTCGTCAATCGCCTATGGTCAAATTGAGCGGACCTTCCTTCAAAAACGTTCTCTGGTAGGCTAGACTGTTCGGCATGATACGGACCATTGAATGGAAAGAAACCGGGGTGGTGATGCTCGACCAGCGCCTGCTCCCTTTGCAGGAGGTCTATCAAACCTGCACCGGCTTCCAGGAAGTCGCCGAAGCGATCCGTGCGATGGTGGTCCGCGGTGCACCCGCGATCGGCGTTGCCGCTGCCATGGGTGTGGCGATCGGGGCGAAGAAAGCGACCGCAAGCACCCTGGAAGAGTTGGACACGGAATTCGAGAGGATCTGCGGCGTGATTGCGGGGGCGCGTCCCACGGCCATCAACCTGTGCTGGGCGGTCGAGCGGATGAAGGGTGTCTATCGACGCGTGCGGGCGGGTGGGATTGAGGCGGTGCGCGCGGCTCTCGTGCATGAGGCCCAGGCCATCCACGACGAGGACATCCGCGCCAATCGCGCGATGGGACGAATGGGCCAGTCCCTGATCGCCGACGGCGCCAGGGTTTTGACTCACTGCAACGCCGGTGCGCTGGCAACAGCCGGCTACGGCACGGCGCTGGGGGTCCTCCGTGCCGCAGTCGAGGCCGGCAAACACATCCAGGTCTTCGCTGACGAGACCCGTCCGTTTCTGCAGGGGGCCCGCCTGACTGCATGGGAGCTGCAGGAGGACAACATTCCGGTCACGGTCATAACGGACGGTATGGCAGGCCATTTCATGCGGCTGGGCCGCATTGATTGCGTCATCGTGGGTGCCGACCGCATCGCAGCCAATGGTGATGTGGCCAATAAGATCGGCACTTATGCGGTAGCCGTGCTCGCCAAGGAGAACGGCGTGCCTTTTTTTGTGGCTGCGCCGACATCTACATTCGATCTGACGATTCCGGACGGGAGCCATATCCCGATCGAAGAACGCGATCCGGAAGAGGTGCGACAGCTCCAGGGTATCACCATTGTTCCCGCCCACACGGAAGTCGCCAATCCGGCGTTTGATGTGACCCCGTACCGTTACGTAGCCGCCATCATTACAGAGCTTGGCGTGGCTCGGCCTCCCTATATCGAGAGCCTGCGCGCGCTCGTTTCTAAATGACGAGGGACGAATGAACAACGAAGCTCTGCCCGCCGGACTTAACAGTCCCCTGTGCACCGGGGGCGCTCCCGCGCACACGAAAAGCTCATGATCCTCTGGTTGGAGATCGTAACATGCTGGTTTTGGGCATTGAGTCGTCGTGCGATGAAACTGCCGCCGCCCTGGTTGAGGACGGGCGTGTCGTCCATGCCAACGTGGTAGCCTCGCAAATCGAAACTCACCGCAGCTTCGGCGGCGTGGTGCCGGAACTGGCCAGCCGCGAGCACTTGCGCAACATCGGCTTCGTGGTGCGCCAGGCATTCGCCGACGCCGGCATGAGCTACGGCCGGATTGACGGCATCGCGGTCACCCAGGGGCCGGGGCTGATTGGGTCGCTTCTCGTGGGACTGTCTTTTGCCAAGGCCATGGCCTTTACTCTGAAAAAGCCTCTGGTGCCCATAAATCATCTCGAAGGCCACATCTATTCGGCATTCATCGAACATCCCGAGATCTCTTATCCCCTGCTGGCGCTGGTGGTCTCCGGCGGCCACACCTCGCTGATTCTTTCACCGGAGCCGGACCGCTACCAACGCATCGCGCGTACTCGCGACGATGCGGCGGGGGAGGCGCTTGACAAGCTTGCGAAGTTTCTGGGGCTGGGCTACCCCGGCGGCCCCATCATCGATCGCCTGGCTCGGTCGGGCGATACGCATGGCTTTCATTTCTCCATCCCCAAAATCAGCGACGGCAGCCTGGATTTCAGCTTCAGCGGCTTCAAGACTGCGGCGCTGCGGCACATCGAGCAGGCCGGCATCCGGCCTTGCCGGTCCCCCAAAAAGGTGCCGCAGAAAGTGCTGGATCTGGTTGCTAGCTATCAGCAGGCAATTATCGATACTCTCGTGGCACAGACACGCAAGGCGGCGCGGCGGCACAGCCCGCAGTCCATCCTGCTGGTTGGCGGCGTGGCCTGCAACAGCCTGCTGCGTCGGATCTTCACCGAAGCTTTCGACGAGCCAGGGGAGGGCTGCCGCGTCTACTACCCGAGCCCGATTCTTACAACCGACAACGCCGCAATGATCGCCGCAGCGGGCACGCCGAAGCTGCGCAAGGGCGCCTCAGCCGACTTGAACCTCAACGCCTATGCGGACCTCCCGCTCTGCTGAAACATCTCAACGCGGTGAATTGTGTCAGAAATATTGAGATTTGCCTCTTTGTTTTGGGGTGGGCGCGGAGAAATCACATGCTCGGTTTTTGCGGGCTCTGTGTTGTGGTGACATTTAAGGCCAGGAGCGCAGCTCCGCATCGGCCTTGGTCTATGCTGCTGCCGGAAACTTGAGGCGAACGGTGAACGTACCATTGGCTGCACTGGCCGAAACCGTGCCGCGCAATGAAGTAGTAGCTCGTTGCACCAATGCCAGACCGAGTCCGCAGTGGATGCCCGTATTGGTGCGCGCTGCGTCGCTGCGCCAGAACCGATCGAAGACATGTCGCGTGTCCTCCTCGGACAGGCGGCAGCCCGTGTTGGCGATCGAGACTTCAGCCGAATCCCCGGCCTGAGCGCCCGCGACTTCGATGTGGCCGCCGTCGTTCGCGTACTCCGCAGCGTTCTCAAACAGGCTGGTAAGAATCATCCGGAGGCTTTCGCGGTCCGCCATGCATGCCAGGTGGTCGGGGACACGACTCTCGATTGTGATGCCGCGTGCCCTGACTCCATCACAAAGCGGCCGCCAGGCATGCTCGATGAGCTCTGCCAGGCGAACGGATTCCGGATGGAGCATCGTTTTTCCATCCTCCAGGCGCGCGAGCGCCAGCAGGTTGTCGACCATCTTCTGCGTGCGGCGGATAATATCGAGACATTCCTCGATTGCCTGCCGGTAGTCGATACCCGCGCGCGGCCGCGTGAGGGCCACCTCCAGAGTGCAGCGCATGCCGGCGAGCGGCGTGCGCAATTCGTGCGCGACATCCGCCGAGAAAGCTCGCTCGCGGCGAAATGCCTCCTCAAGACGCCGTAGCAGGTCGTTAAGCCGCTTGACCACTGCGGCCATTTCCGCCGGTATGCCATCCACGGGAACCTGCGCAGAGAGGTCGTCATACTGGATCGCAGCAATTTGGGAAGCCAAGGCATCAAGTGGCCTCAACCCCTGACGAACGACGACAGCACCGACAACAAGCGCGAGGATAATCGTCCCGCCGGTTGCCGTCGCCAGCAGCCAGCGCAAATATCGGATTTCGGCATCCAGTGCAGTGGTCTCCCGCGCCACGACCAGGGTGACCTTGCGAGGCGGTATGGGTTCGTGTGTGTCCTCGTCGACTTTAGGCACAAAAGAGAAGCCGACTGCGCGCCCGGTGCGGCCATCCGGCAGACGAATGGGCTGGAAAACAGGCGTATCCAAAGGGCCCTCGATGCGCGCCAGCTCCGCGGCTGTGATCGACTGTGAACGGGCCAGAGTTCTCCCGTCTTCGCGCCACAACTGGAAGTAGTCGGGCCGGTAGGATCGATTGAATTCGGGCACCTGGTGCTCATCGATCTCGACCTTGATCTCCGCCTTGTTCTGCTCAACGAAACCGCGGATCGTTCGTGCCGTGGAGATCAGGACTTCGTCGTAACCCGCCAGCAGCGACCGGCAGATGACTTCGTACACGGCGACGGCGAAAACCGCCAGAAGGATCGCCATACCGCAGACCGTCCAGACAAGCAGGCGTACTCGGATGGACCGCATCATTGCGCAACTCCCAATGAGTAGCCCCGGCCCCGGAGCGTGCGGATCAAGACGGGCTTGCCGGGGCGCTCGATCTTTTTCCGAAGATACCCGATGTACACGTCCACGACGTTGGAGTCGGCTTCGGAATTGAACTCATAAACGTGATCCCAGATCTCAGTCCGGCTGACGACCTGGCCGGCACGCATCGCCAGGTATTCGAGGAGCGCATATTCGCGGGGTGTCAGGCTCACCTCCTCCTGGCCGCGCCAGACTCGCTGCAACGTGGTCTCGATGCGCAAATCACTGACGCTGAGGCACGGATTCTTTGCGCAGTACGCGCGGCGGGCCAGCGCGCGCACACGCGCCAGCAGTTCCTCAAAAGCAAAGGGTTTCGGCAGATAATCGTCGGCCCCAAGATCAAGCCCCTTGACCCGATCCGGCACCGTGTCTTTCGCCGTGAGGATAAGCACATGGGCGGCACGACCCGCGGACCTGAGGCGCTTCAGAATGGTCAATCCATCCACTTCGGGCAGCATCAAGTCGAGGATGATTACGTCATAGTCGTTGCTGGTGGCAAACCAGAGGCCTTCTTTGCCGTCGCCGGTGACGTCGACGGCGAAGCCGGCCTCACGCAGACCCTTGGCGACAGCTTTTTGGATGGGCAGATAGTCCTCGACGAGAAGCACACGCATGTCTGCACCAGCGTCCTGCTGGCTCCGGAGCCAGGCATTGTATCAGGGAGCCCATACAGTTCGGGCCCCCTTTGCCCGGCTATTTCTTGGCCTTCTCCACCTTCGCAAGTACGAAGTCGGCATCCTTGATCAGCCCTATATCGGGGGCATACCATTTATCTTCACTACCGCCCTCGAGCGCGCTCGACTCACGAGTGTGCAGGGCATTTGTGAATGTTCCCGCGGGCACTTTGGCGGTCTCCGTCACGCTCAGGATCTCCGCCCGGTCCATGGCTACCTTGGGCGCCTGTTCCTGGTAGTATCTGTCACCGACCTTGGGATGGGCCGGCATCATCAGGCCGAATCTGGCGCCGTTCACGCCGGCCAGCCAGGCGCCTTCATGCCCTACTATCTTACCATCCTTGTATTCGTCGACGTCCTCGCCGAAATAGTAGAGGTCATTGGTGGTCTTGTCGATCGCGAAGTAATTCTTCGACACCTCGGCCAACTGCTCGCCAGAAGTCTCCCGTTCTTCGACAACGCGTGTCTTGACGCCGTCGACGATTTTCGTTTCGTCGAGAACCGTGACCGTCAGAGTATCTTTCCCATGCTCAAACGTGAGGCGGTAGCCCGGTTCCAGAATGAAGTAGATATTCCTGCCCGTGTCCACCAGGTTGGCTTTGTTTACCGTGAAAGATTCGCGCCACGCCTGCTTGCCGGATTGCGGTTTTCCCGCGTTCTTCGTCCCCTGAGCGGCCAACCCGAGAGACCAAGCCATGAGCACTGCTCCACCCAACCAAAGGCAACGTACTCGCACCATGCCAAGCCTCCTTTGCTGATAAAGCTAGAATGAATATTTCAGGGCGATCTCGATTTCCCGCGCGCGCCCTGCGCCAAAAATCTTGCCGAAATCGGGAATCCCAAAGGTCGAATTTGGTTTGGAGAAATTGGTATTGTTGAAGGCATTAAACAGCTGCACGCGGAACTCCAGGAGATTCCCGCTGTCGGTGATTCTCGTCCGCTTGATGAAGCTGATGTCCCAGTTGCGGCTGCCCGGCGCCAGCAGGACGTTTCGGCCGCTGTTGCCGAAGCCATATTGCTGCCGCGGGGTAACAAACGCACTGGTGTCGAACCAGTGATCGATCGTGCGCAGCGAGGAGTCCAGGAGACCTGACCCTATCCGGTCGGGTCGATCGCCCCTGACGCCATCGTTGTTCGGATCCCCGGAAAGGCGTGGGGTGAAGCGGCTGCCGCTTGAAAAAGTTGTTTTGCCGGAGAGCCGCCATCCTTCAAATATCCTGCGCAGCCTGCCTGTCCACTCGAGAGGAAACGCCTGGCCCCGACCGAGGGGCAGATCAAGAATATAGTCCAGAAAAAACTGGTGTTCCTGACCCTCCGGCGCTCGTTCTGCCCGGAGGTTGCGCGGGTTGGAGGGCTCGTCACCGTCGTTGCTGAATACCCGGTTCCAGCGGTAGCTTGACTGCAAAGAAAAGCCGTTGGACACGCGCTTCATCAGGTCGAGTTGCAGAGAGTTCTCCGACGAAGAACCGCTTCCTGTGAGGATGCTGAAACGTCCATAAGCAGGATTCGGGCGACGATCCTGCAGAGTGCCCGGCCCCGGCAGCGGAACATTGGCAACCAGGTTCCTGGGCGAGCGGCTGGATTTAGCTCCCACATACGAGACCTCGGCATTCCAGTTGCGTAGGAACTCGTATTGAATCGACATGTGCCACTCCTGGATATAACTGTTGCGGATGTGCGGCTCGATCGCACGAATGTTGAGTTCGGTCGGGATCGCCGTCTGGAACGGATTGCCGAGATTCAAATCCGGACTGTCTTCGGAGGCCTCCGCTCGCTCGGTGTAAAAGAAGGGGTAATTGCGCCCTACATATTCGAGAGCATGGTCCTCCTCCAGAGGATCGTAATGAAGCTGGTAAGAACTCCGGATCACCAACCGGTTGTTGCCCAGAGGACTGAATGCCAGACCGATGTCAGGCGCCCAGTCGTTACGGTCATTGTAAACCGCCTGCCCGCTCGAGAGCCCGCTCAATCCAAGCCGGGACGCTTCTGTGCTGCCTGTGACGACGATCGTGCCGTTGCGCGGCGGCTCAAAGAGGAGCGGTGCAAACGTGGCGACATTGTCGCGCTGGGATCGATAAAAGGGGAAGTAGTTGTAAGCCAGCGACAGCGAGAGGCTGAACTTGCGGTTGATTTTCCAGTCATTCCGGGCAAACAGCATCCAGGTCCTGCGCCTTAAGTCGGCCCGGTCAGAGCCGATGCCGCGCTCGGCCACAACGGGAATGCCGAGCAGGAAATCGGCAAATGCATCGCCTGTATAATCGCCGGTGAACTCGAAACTGCCCCGCCGGGTGCCTCCGGTTCGAGTGTTGTTGATCTGGTAAGCGCCAATCTCGACGCCGAATTCCATGTTGTGGCGTCCACGTACATAGGTGAATGCAGGGCTGATCTCGAGATTATTAAGAAAAACGGTATTGGGCCAGTCGGTGTCGCCGCCAAGCCCCGCGTAGCCGGAGATGTCGAAGCTCGGATACCCCTCATCAAGATCGTCCAGAGGAGACAGGCCCGTAATGCCTAAGGATGCCAGGAGGCCATGTTGACCCGCTTGAGCGGAAAGCTGCTGCTCCGTTTCGCGGGAGAATTTAAGTCCCAGTGACGCCACCATGTTCTCACTGAAATCGTGGTTGTATTCAATCGAGATACTTTGATTTCGCCCCTTCGTAGTAGCGCCGAAGATCGGGAGCGAGTTGACCTCGATCTCATTGCCGTTGCGAAGGCTGTAGCTGGCAAACAGCTTTGAGTTCTCGCTGAACTCGTAATCCACCCGTCCGGTGAACGTGTCGTCGTTCTGGACCTGAGGGAGGCTGTTTACGAAATTTCGAGATGGATCGCTGCGGTTGGGATCGGGAATGACACCCAGCAGTTTGGCGCTCACCGGATGGATCCGCTCTTTGGGAATCTGATTATTGAGGAATGGATCCCCGGTGAAAGGGTCGACGAGCGTTTCCGGGAGCGCGCTGAAATCACCTTTCTTCATTTCCAGAGTGGGGACATGCGAAATGATGGTCGATCCCTTATTGATGCGCAATCCGTCGTAAGTGCCGAACAGAGTCAAACGATCGGATGCGAGAACACCAAAACTTCCACCGAACTGATTCCGCTTGTACTCAGGAAGATTCTGCCCCACCGGATCGAAAAAATTGCGGGCATCGAAATTATCGTTCCTGTGAAATTCGTAGAGCGACCCGTAAATCCGTCCTCGTTTTCGCACCGAAAAAGGATTCACGATTTCAGCAATAGAACCCGACTGGCTGCGACGGAAGGCTGCCGCTTCCTCCCCCAGTTGGATCTTGAACTCGTCGACCTTGACCAGGGAAGGATCGGGTGCGACTACGGCCCCTTGCTTGGCGGTGTCCGATGATTGATCCGGCTTCTTTACGGGATCCTGCCCGGCCGCTGCGGTCCAAGCTGTCAGTGTCGAAAACAGGATTGTCATGCACAGCTTCTCGGCCCATAAGCCCATTGTGTAATCCCTCTGCTGTAGACATGTATTAGATGATGAGTTCTCCGTTGATCCACATGTCCTTGACCGCAAACGATGCCCGGAGACGCGGAGTGGCGCCGGGTACTTCCAGGAGCTCAAAAACAATCTTCCGGGCTGCTTTGGATACGACCGGCACGCCGGCGATCGCTCTCGGGAAGACGAACTTGGCTCCTACCCCCTCTTCGCGCGGCAGGAAATATGTGGCGAGCGGAATCTGCGGGAACTGCTCGGTGGAAAGGAAGGCCTTGTTCTTTAGAGTTTCAGCCGTCTCCTTCTGGAAAAACCTTCTGGCCGCGCTCTCCTCGTTCGGATCGTTGGAACGGAAGCTGACCGCAACCACGATCCAGCGCTCGACGTCAAGCTGCAATCCGGGCTCGATCAACGTGTCGAAGCGGCGCCTCTCCTCCGCGCTGAGCTTGTCGTAGCCATATTGAATCTGCTGGATGCGCGCGATCGCTTCTCGGATTGGTTTTGCCGAGAGAAACCTCACATAGAAGGTATCGAAAATCTCCTTTTCCCCTGAAACTCCACTCCCCACGCCGCTGATCAACCGTGTGAATGTCTCGTGCCGCGCCCATGGGGAAGAGTTCAGGACCTCCACCGCTTTGGATAGGGACCACTTTTGTACCAGCTGCTCATCGGCTGAGCCTGGATCAGCCGCGAGCAACGACAGGATGCCTAACACACCAGCCACCAATGACCACATTGGGCAATTCCTCGTTCCGAGATGCCTGTCGCACGGATTGCAGACCCTTACGGGCCGCGTTGATCATGCATGAATGAAGCCGTGCGTGATGGAACGAATCCCCCCAGATGTCACGCGCGCAGCCGGGTTCCTTCCGATTGTGAGGATTCGCCCTGATCTCCTTGCGACCGCTTTCTGCTGCAGCCAATCGAGCCCGGCCCCTGGGATACCGGACTATTCGAACCAGCGCCATGCTACAAAAGGGAGGATGAGAAGATGATGAGAAGGATCTGTGCGATCGAGAAACAGGAAGGTCGCGGCCGCCGCGCGGGAAGCCTCGTTTTTTGATGGAGGTGGCTGAAACAATCATTTCACGTACCTTGTGCGCAAGTTCATCGGCCGTGACGACCGGTGCGCGGTCAGCCCGCTTCCTGTCGGTGACGTCGCGAAACAAGGAAAGCCGGCACGGTTTTTCTTTCCAGCGAACGGGAATAATGATGAAGAAAAGAGCGAGGAAGGCGGGGAGAGACGGGGCAGGAGGCACGCCCTGCCCCGCGATAGGTTCAGCGCGTTCTCTTCCAGCGCCAGAGGCCGAGCGTGGCGAGGCCGGTACCAAGCAGCAAAAGAGTGCTCGGTTCCGGCAACTGCGGTGGCCCACCGACGACTCCGGCTTCCGTGTAGGGATTGTCGTAGATTGTGATGCTGTTATTTTTCTTAATGCTCTCGCCGTATGCGGCTGCGATCGTACCAAGCGGCAAATTGGAGGAGAATTGCACATCTACTATGCCCTGTGCGCCAAGAGCCGTGGTTAAACCAAATACATAGATCCCGTATCCGGTGGCAGTAATGCCGAACAGACTTGAATCGGTGCCCGCAAAGTTGCCAAAGTTGTTCGAGTTATCGTGCGGTGAATTCAAGCCCAGGAAGCCATAGACCTCCCCTGTGGTCATGCTCCCGTTATATCCGCTCCCAGACCATCCATAAGCCCCGCCGGCGTATCCAAACGTGGCGCTTCCGGAGGAGAATCCACCCGGATAGCTGCTATAAGGATTGTACGCACTTACGCTGGAGATCGAGCTGGAGCTGAACAGATTCGGATTTGTCGCGTTGGGCACTGCCAGGATCAACAAGAGCGGATTTACCAGGAAATCCGCGCCACCCTGATTCTGAAAAATGTCCAAGCGGTTCAAGCCGATTGAATTGGGATCTCCGGCACATCCTTGGGCACAATGGGTGCCTGCTCCGGGCCCCAGATGTAGAGTCGCTGGATCAAGATAGATCGTGTCCGCTGTCGCATGCGCAGCTATCATCAGCATCAACAGCGACATGAGAGCTAGGATTCGTTTCATGCTTATGACCCTTTCTCGACAACTCGAGGATGCAATTCCTCTCATGCGCCTAAAAGCATTTTCAGGTCCAAATGTCGAGGACAACAATGACAACAAACGTAAATTACTGAAATCGTGGATCTTGCGTCGCGCCAACTTGAAAACTGTTCAGGAAATGACTGCCGCACTGCACGTGAGAATGTAAGTTCTCTTACACTCAACTCGGCAAATTGATAAATTATTGCATTAAGGTGTTGTACGGGCGTGAGTTAACGTACCTGGATGCATGTAAGATCCCTTTACAGACATAATGCTAACCATTTTCAACGCAATACTTACGGCTTCCGGTTGCGGGCAAACCCCGGACCGTTCCTGACACCCGGATCAGGATGCCCGCTTCCCGACCCCACTCTGTGAGGCTTTGAGACCGGGCACTTCGAGAACCAGGAGCGGAGTTCGCGCGGTGCCACGCGGCGCCGCCCGCGCAGAGCTTTGCGCTGCGCCCACGCGCGCGGCAAGGCTTTGCAGAGCAGGGGGAAGGCCCGTAATGACGAGGGCTCGCGCACGAGGACGTAACCGAGCGCCGCGGCATCGCGCGCGGTGATGGGCAACAGGAAGCGCGCATAGGTGCCGGCATCCATGTTCTTGATACGCAGGAGAAAGCGGTTCTTAAAGGAGTGCATGTTGATGTCGGCGGGCAGCGCGGCGCGCCGTTCCGGCAACACTCTGCGCACGTGGAAGCCGTGCGCTTCCGGCACATAAAGGCAGCGCCAACCCAACCACTGGGCGCGCCAGGCCAGATCGGCGTCTTCGCGGTAGGCGAAGAACGCCTCGTCGAAATACTCCTCGCCGGCCTTGGCCTCCTCGAGCATGGCGCGGCGATAGAGCGCAGCGGCGCCTGAAGCTCCGAAGACATATTCGCGGCTCTCATATTGACCCCGGTCCGGCTCGCCGGAGCCGCGATCGAGATGACGCTGGTTGGGAGTCAGGTACATCCCCGTCGTATCAAGCACCTGCTCCGAGAGTGGCGGAGCGGCAGCTGTGCCGGTCTCTGCTCCGGGCTGCCAGCGCCAGAGCTTTCCGGTCGCCGATCCAGCCCTGGCGTCCTGCTCCAGTGCGCTGACCAGGATCGCCAGAAAGGGGGGTTCGAGCACTACATCCGGATTCAGCACCAGGACATAGTCCGACGGCGTCGCTGCGATCAGCTGGTTTTGGGCGGCACAGAAACCGACGTTTCTCTTCAGGCGGTGGATCGTTCCCAGGAAATCCGCGTACTCCGCGGCGATTCCGAGCGACCCGTCGGTGGAAGCGTTGTCTGCGAGGCAGACGACGCAGTCGCGCCAGGTCTGTGCCCTCAGGCTCTCGAGGCAGCGCTTCAGATAATGCGCCGAGTTGTGAGTGACGATGCTGATGAGCACGCGCGGGGTCATGCGCGTGCCTCCCGCGCGCCGGCGAGGTCACGTGCAACTCTCCAATAAGCGCGTGCGGGCGTGGCGGCGGAGCGGCCCCGAAACGGGGCTGCCGGCGCCGCCAGCAGGGCGCGCAGGTACAGGCCCGCAACGACTAACCGTCGCACGCGCGCCGATGCCGCGCTGCCGTGGTGTTTTTCGAAGTAGCGGATCTGGTTGGCGTGATAGCATCTCAGGAATTCTTCGCGGGTGAGATTGCGCAAGCTGACGGCGCCGTGATGCAGGAAACGCGCGCGCGGCTCGAATACGATCCGGCCGCCCGCATCGCGGATGCGCTTGCACAAATCGACGTCTTCAAACCAGGCAGGCCGGAAGCGTTCGTCGAAGCCGCCCAAGGATTCGAGCGCCGCACGCCGCACCATCAGGCAGGCTGCTGCAGGCTGATCCACGTCTCCGGGTGAACTGTAATCCCAATCGGTCATGCGGTAGCGACGTGTCCAGGGATTCCGAGGCCAGAGTTCTTCGAGCAGCAGCATTTCTGCTGCTACTGCCCCGATGCTGGGAAAGGCGCGCACATTAAAGCCCGCCTGATGCGCGCCCGCAGCGTCGAGCAGGCGCCCGCCGACGGCCCAGACGACCGGTTCACTCTCGAGTCGCTGAGCCAGGCCTTCAACTCCGCCCGCCAGGCTTTCGGCATCGGGATTCAGGAACAGGATCTTCTCCCCCTGCCCTCGGTGCCAGCCCTGATTGCAGGCCGTTGCAAAACCAGCGTTCTGATCGTTCCGCAGCAGTAGCAGGGGGCTGCCGGCCCGGCCAATGAACTCGAGACTGGAATCTCTGGAAGCATTGTCGACGACGATGATCTCACAACCGGCTGCGTGCTCACGAAGCGAACAGACACAGTGCTCCAGAAGCGGACCTGAGTTCCAGTTGACGATGACGATGGATACCATTCTGCCTGCCGCCTAAAACAGCCGGAAGTACCAGGCCAAAAAGTGTGATCTTCCCGCGTCCCGGCGCGAGTAGTCGCGGCGCGCCAGGTTTTCCGATTCCAGGATCGAGCGCCAGAGCTGTTCCCCCGAACTTTTCCAGAGACCACACATGCCGCGGCGATGCCTGAGCATGGCCGGCGCCAGCGTGATCGCTCCAGCCAGCCCGCGCAGGTAGCTCCACAGCCGGCCGCGGACCAGCACGCGACCGAACCAGAACGCCTGCCCGGCGAGAATCATGGGGCTGCAGCGCCACAGAATGCGCCCCGGCACACTTTTCAGCAAGAGCAGGACCGCATTACGCGTGCGCAGGCGCACCGCCAGTGGGGCGAACTCGCCGCCGCTGGTGGCGCCCCCGAGATGAAAGACCACGGCACCGGGCACGTAGTAGCCGCGTGCGCCTGCGGCCTGCAAACGCAGCCCAAGGTCAACGTCCTCCAGATAGGCGAAGAACTGCTCATCGTACCCCCCCGCGGCTTCCAGCGCAGTCCTGCGATAAAGCGCCGCGCAGCCGCAGGCGGAAAAAACCTGGGTCTCGCGGCCGTACTCCTCGCCGTCCGGCTTTTCCTGCCCGCGGCGGTAGCCGATGCCGGCGCGCAGAAAGCAATCTCCGGCGCTGTAAATGCGCTTGCGGTTGCTGTAGTCCAGGATGCGGCACGCCAGGAAGGAAGCATCGGGATGCCGCCCGATTGCGGCGGCGCACTCCGCGAGCCAATCGTTTGCGGCCTCGGTGTCGTTGTTCAGAACCGCGATCCATTCTCCGCGCGCAGCCTTGACGCCACGGTTGACTGCCGCAGCGAAGCCCAGATTGCCTTGCAGGGACAGAATCCTGGCATGAGGTGCCACCCGCCGTACCAGTTCGACCGAGTGATCCTGAGAAGCGTTGTCGACCACCACTACTTCCATCTGGAGGTAGGTCTGCCGCATCAGTGATTGCAGGCAGGGCTCAAGGCAGGCGGCGCCGCTGTAATTCGGAATGACGACCGAGATCAATATCATCAGCGGATTATAGCAACCGCGAAATACACGAAATACACGAAAAGTTCTCTTTCGCGTATTTCATGGCCGCTGTCAGCGGCGCAGCAGCCGGGCAGCGGCACCGAACACCCTCTGTGCCGGGATGGCCCGCATGCACGTTGTCTTTTTCGGGCATGCGCTCAGATAACAGGGGCTGCACTCGAAGTCGGAAACGATCATCGCCCCCCGGCCGTAGAGTTCGATCTCCTTGTGACAGGTGGCGCCGAGAATGACGAGCGCGGGTACCCCCAACCCGATGGCGATATGCATGGCGAGCGTGTCGCCGGTGACAATCAGATCGAGGTTTCCGATGATTCCGGCAAAGCTGCGCAGAGAGTGATGCGTCCCTGCGTTCACCGGCGCATGAGCCGCAGCGGCCGCGATGCGGGCGTTGCGTTCCGCTTCCGCGGGTCCCCCAAGGAGCAAGGCCGTAGCTCCGAGTTGGCGTGCTAGCAGATCGGCCAGCTCGGCGTAACCCTCTTCGGTCCATTTCTTGGTGGCAAAGAGATCGCTCGCACCCGTATTCAGGCCGACTTTCAAGCCCCCGGGCGCGATTCCCAATGTGCGCAGCAACTCCCGTCCCGCGGCGATCTCGGCCACCAAGTCCGGCAGCAGATACTCCTGTGGTTTGGGATAGGGGAGCCCGGCGCACTCAAATAGCAGCTCCGGGTAAGTCTTGGAGTTGAGGCGGAATTTCAGCAGATCGTCGATGCCGAGCTCGAACATGTACTCAGAGTTGGGGCTCAGCGGCTTGACATTGCCGTACCTGCTCATGCCAAAACCGATGCGATCGCTCGCCTGAACGCCCATGGCCATCGCGATCGCTTTCGGCTCTTTGTCAAGACAGTAAAGCTGGTCGAAAGTTTCGCGGCCGATCTGGAGGACGCTTTCGAAGCTGTACGGTACCAGCCGGTCGATCTCCCCCACCCCCTGCAGCAAAGGCACAGCATCAGACTCGGTCAGCCATGTGATGTGCGAGTCCGGATAAGCGCGCCTCAAGCCGCGCAGCAGGGGGGTCGTGCGCAGGACGTCGCCCACGGCGGCGAGTTTGATGATCAGGATGCGTTTCCCGAAGGGCGCGTAGTGCGGGCAATCCTCACATGGGCGGCGGTAGATGCAGGGTTTGTGCCCCAGGAAGTGCCGGCAGTCATAGTGAGCAATCATGGCGCTAGCTCGAAACCTTCATGGCACCTCTGCGAAGCCTGAGCCAGACGACCAGCAGCCATGCGAAGCGGAAGGGAAGTACCAGGAGTTTGATCAGCTGGAGAAACGGGATGCACATGCGGCGAAAACCATGCACTCCACGAGATTCGGACGCAGTCGTCGAATTCATTAAAAAGCCCATTTCTGCTGAACGCCGATCAGGGAAGTAGGAATTCTAGCCCCCGGGACGTTGGATCGCCAGGGGAAAAACCGCTCTGGCGCATTATAAAGCGGCGCCAGGACGCCGCACTTCAATGCCGTTTTGCGGCGCCTGCGCCATGTAAGTCTGATAAAGGCCGTCAAGCTGGGAGGCGACGGCATCCCAACCATAGAACTGCTCGGCAACTTTCCGGCCCTCGCGTCCCATGCGTTCGCGACGGGCAGGGTCCTTGAGCAGTGCAGCCACACGCGCGGCGAAGTCCTCGGCGGTGTCGGCGACCATGAGGTTCTCTCCATCCCGATAACGCAGGCCGGCACATGCAACCGATGTGGCCACCACCGGCAGTGCCATGCCCCAGGCCTCCAGGATCTTGCCGCGAATGCCCACGCCCAGGCGCAGGGGTACGACATAAACTGAACCGGACGCCATGAACGGCCTGATGTCCGGCACAAAGCCGGTTACTCGAACTCCAGGGATATCTGCCAAGGAGAGGATTCGCGGAGATGGATTGCTGCCGATGATGAAAAGTTCGGTGCCCGAGACCTTCGCTCGCAGCAAAGGCAGAACCTGGCTGCAAAAGTAAACCATGGCATCGGTATTGGGCTCATGCTGGAAGGCGCCGACAAACACCAGCCGGCCCCCCGATGCCGGCTGTTCGGGAGGCTGGAAGTAGTCCAGGTCGACGCCGGTATTGATCACATGGACCGGGGCCGACGGGCAGAATCGTCTCAGCTCCTGCATGTCGGGATCGGTCATGCAGATCGCAGCGTCGACGCGGTGCTGCAGCGCCACCTCGCGGTCGAGAACCTGAAGGTAGTTGTAAAACCAGCGCAGCTTGAGCAGCGGATTCGATTCCACTCGCGCGCGCCGCGCCCAGGCGGCGAAATCAACTTCGTGCTTGGTCAGCAGCGTAGGAATACCGAGTGCCTTTTGTGCGTATCCAGCCATCTGCGTGTATTCCAGCTGGATCAGGTCGAAGTCCCGGCTCTCGAGGCAAAGCTGCATGGCCTGCTCCATCTGCGGGATGAGGAACTCTCTGAAAGGCTCATAGGCGAAAGGCTGCCAACGCGGCGGCGCGAGGCGCGGCATGGCGATCACCATTTCGCACATGGACTCCAGCTCCGGCAGGAACTGCTTTTCCTCTTCTCCCTCGATGAAGGTGAGCAACGTGACGCGGTAACGCCGTGTGATGCGCCGGAGCAGATGATACATGCGGCCGGCGCCGGCATGCCGTCCCAGATACGGGAGATAGGCGGTCATCCAAAGAACGCGTGACGGCTCCCGCGGCTGAATCCGGTGCGCGGAGCGCAAGCGGGCGAAATAGAGCGCGGGCATAGCCAGGAGCTTAAACACCTCCGTGTCCGCGCGCGCCTCGCGGAAGGCTGCGCGCAGCCTGGCACGGACCAGCGCCGGGAGCCTGACAACGGCCTGGAGCAGGCTGCGCCACACAATCAGGCCGTGATCGCGAGCCAGGCGATAGCAGTTCCAGGGGAGAAATGTGGAGTGAGCAAGCAGCAGCGGCCAGCTTTGAATGTTCTTCCAGAGGAAGAGGAACTGATTGCGCTGGATCAGGGTTTGCAGCTCCGCCGGGGCAAAGCGCCGGCTGCTGGTGGCGCGGTGTTTGTGATAGACGATGGAGCCGGGAGCAAACAGCACCTCCCAGCCGGCCTTCCATGCCCGAAAGGAGAGGTCGGTGTCTTCCACGTAGGCGGGCGAGAAGATTTCCTGAAATCCGCCCAGCATCAGGAAGCGCTCGCGGTGGAAGGCAGAGGATCCGCCGCCTGCCCAGAAGGCAGGATAGCAGGGCCGGAGCAGTTCCTGCTCATCGACATCGCGGTGGGCGAAATCGATGAAGCCCCGGCGGAATACCGCGGTGGTCATGCCGGTCTCTTCCCGCCGCGTCGATGGGTCCTGGTGATGGATGAGGCTCGATACCGCGAAAGTGTCCGGCCCGAAGCCGTCGAGCAGCGGGCGGAGAAATCCGGGGTCGACCACCATGTCGTTGTTGAGCAGGACGACGATGTCGTGACGCGCGGCCCGCACGCCGGCATTGTTCCCGCGCGCAAATCCCAGGTTTTCAGGCAGCTCGAGGAGGCGCACCTGCGGGAATGAGGCATGGATGTACTCTCGCGAGCCATCGCTGCTGCCGTTATCCACGACCAGGATTTCATGCGGTCGTCCGTCACGCCGCACCGCCTCAACAATGGAAGGGAGCCCTTGCGCGAGCAGATCCCTCCCGTTCCAGTTGAGGATGACGATGGAAGCGAGCCCGGACAACGGCTTGGCATCGGCGGGCTCCGGTTTCCTGCCGGCGCGTGCGGTCCGCCCGATGAGATTGAGCAAAAGCAAAGCTGCTGCCAGCAACGCGAGCAAGGGCGTCAGCAGCAAAGTCATAACGGCAAGGATCAAACCACGAAACACACGAAAAGTTCCTCGTGCGTTTTGTGCGTTTCGTGGTTTTTCGTTCACTCTCCGCTCTCCGTTGCGTCTGAGGAGTAAGTGCGCACGTCGACGTCCATCTTGAGCATGCCGTAGACCAGTTCATCGCCCTGCAAACTGAACACAAGGGCGTTGTCGATCCAATCGCACATGTCGTGCTTCTGGATGTCCCCCTCGGCGACAGCGGGGGCAAAGGAGTAGCCTCCGGCGGCCATGCGTGGCAGACGGATCTGAAAGTCGCTCGTATAGATCTGGCCTCCGCGTGCGGCAGGCAGAAGGGTACCCGCATAGCTTGTGTTGCAGGCGGAGATCTCGACGCCGAGCCGGTCGCGCAAGGTGTAGCCCAGAATGGGCCGCGGAACATCCTGCAGGAATTCCGCCGAGATCCGCAGCAGGACGGTTTCGCCGCCGAAAACCTCCCTGGTCGGGCTCCCTTTCGCATCAAGCAGCTCAATGCCGATCACCCTGGCCTTTCCATTTCCGAACCGGTGATCGATGTTCGGAATCGTGCGCACGACCGGCATTTCTCCGCTCGCGGTGATAACGGCCCCTTCCGTCGATTCTCTTCCATCACCCTCCGAGCCACCGTAGCGGCGCATGCGCTCGAAGATCAGGACTCGATACTTGTTCACGACCTTTTCGGGCGGCCCGGCCTCGAGCAGGCGGCCGGCATCGAGGAGCAGCGCCCGATCACAGAACTTGGTCACGGCTGCCAGATCATGCGTTACCAGAACGGTTGTTTTTCCGCTGGAGCGCAACTGATTCATCCGGTGCATGCAGCGATGCTGGAAGATCAGGTCGCCGACGGCGAGGGCCTCGTCCACCAGCAGGATCTCGGGATCGACATTGACCGCCACCGCGAATGCCAGCCGCATGAACATGCCGCTCGAGTAAGTCTTGACCGGCTGCTCCATGAAGTCGCCGATCTCGGCAAACCTGGCGATCGCATCAAAGCGTTGCTGCATCTGGCGTTTGTCCATTCCCAGGATGGCGCCGTTCATGAAGACGTTTTCCCGACCCGTGAACTCCGGATTAAATCCCGAGCCCAGCTCCAGCAGGGCAGAGACCTTTCCGGTAACGAAGCAATCACCCCGGGTCTGGCGCATGATTCCCGCCAGGATTTGCAGGAGCGTGCTTTTCCCCGAACCGTTCTGGCCGATGATGCCGAGAGTCTGGCCTTTTTCGACTTCGAAGGAGACGTCCTCGAGCGCCCAGAATTCCCGGTGCCGCGGCCCGCGCGCCAGGTGAAGCACTTCGCGCAGCTTGTCCCAGGGCCGGTCGTAGATCGCGTACTTCTTGGACAGGTGTTGGACCTGGATGACGGGCATTAGAGCACATCCACGAATTCACGTTTGATATGGCGGAAAAACAGACCGCCGGCCACAAACACGGCCAGGGATGCCAATGCGAGCAGCGCCAGCGACTGAAGATCCGGCATCCTCATGCGCAGCAGGCAGTCTCGGTAGCCGGTCACCACATGAGCCAGCGGATTCCAACGGACGACAAAGGAATACTTCGCAGGAACCTTAATCCCGGTATAGAAAATCGGCGTAAGCCAGAACCAGAAAGTCAGGATTACGGTAAGCACCTGGGAAATGTCCCGAACAAAGACGTTCAGACTGGAGATAAACCAGGCTAACCCGAGTGTGAAAAGCATCAGGATGACGAGATAGATCGGAACCAGCAGGATGAAAATACTCACCTTGCCCAAGACAGAGAAAATTATGCCCAGCAGGATTGCGAAGCCGATCAAGTGATTGACCAATCCAGCAAGCAGCACGGTCAAGGGCAGAATCTCAGTCGGAAACAGGGTTTTGGTTACGAGGTTGGCGTTGTCCACTATGACCGTGCTCGAGCGTTGCAGCGTGTCCTGGAAGAAGAGCCAGGGGAGGATGCTGCAAAAAAGAAACAGCGGGAAGTTGGTCGTGCCGCTGTCGGGCGGCGCCCCCACGCCGAAGATCTTCATGAAGACAAAGGCATAGCTTGTAAGCAGAACGATCGGGTGGATCACACTCCAGAAGAAACCCATAAACGATCCGATGTAGCGTCCCTTCAGGTCGCGCACCACGAAATTGCGGATTAGATCGTGCTGAAGATAAATCTTGTAAAAGAAGTTGCTGAGGATGACCCACGGCGTCCGGACCGGATGAACTCTCGCGCCCGCTCCCATTGCTCAACCTCCCTAAAGCCGCGCATTATAGCAGACCTGGACAACCAGGAGTCAGGAGCCAGGAGTCAGAATCAAGACGCCCGTATTCAGAGCTGATTTTTCTTCTGACTCCTGACTCCTGACTCCTGACTCCTGGTTTTCACCAGCGAAGCGAAGAGCTCCTCGTACTGCGAAACGACGCTATCCCACGAGTAGAGCCTCAGGGCGCGGTCGCGGGCTGCCTGCCTGAGGCCGGCATATTTGTCGGGAAAGTCCGCCACGTCCTGCAGGCAGTGCGCCATGTCTGCCATGTCGTTTTTACGGTAGAAGATGCCTGCGTCACCAAGCACCTCGGAGTTCTCCGGCGTGCCGTTGGCAACGATAAGGTTCCCCTGTCCCATGGCTTCGATCAGCGCCGGGTGTGTGCCTCCGACCTCTGTGGCATGGATGTAGCAGAAGGCATGCGCCTGCAGCTCCCGATAGCCTTCGCCATAAATCGCGCCTGGGAAGAGGATGCGTGGATCCTGGATCTGCTTGAGGTCTCGGATATAGTCGCGTGCGTAGGGGGCATCTCCGACCACAATCAGGCGTTTGGCGGTGAGCACCTTTGCGAAAGCGCGGACGACCAGGTGTGCGTTGTTCTCAGGTTCGAGACGGCTTACGTAGAGATAGTATTTTCCCGGCTCTACGCCCAGGGCGTCCAGCGTCGTCCGCCCATGCGGCTTTCCGGTGACGGCTCCATAGGGTATGAAGACCGATGCCGCGTTGTACCTCTCGCGATAGTAATGTTCTATAACCCGCGCATCGGTGACGATGGTGCTCGGGAACCAGACGGAGAAGTGCTCGCACAGGCGGTAGTAGCTCCGGCCGAGCCAGTTCCATTTCCGGCGCATGCGCTCGATGCCGTCAACGTTCACCACGACCGGCGTGCCGAAGACGCGGGGCAACCAGGCATAAATGCTGTTGGCTGCGTTGCAGATGAGGATGACATCAAACTGCAGGAAGATCGCGTGCAGGACCGACACGAAAGTGTGGACAACGGTGTCGGTGAATTTCCAGCGGAGCGTCGGCAGGACCACGAGGGCGACATTGCGGTGGCGCCGCAGCCCGGGTGGCACGTAGTGAGAGCGGCCGTAAACGGTGACGCTGTGGCCGCGGGCGGCCAGCCCGGCGCCGCACTCTTCGGCAAAGGTCTCAAACCCCCCATAGTTGGCAGGAATGCCCCTGGTTCCCAGAATGCCGATATTCAGCGGTTTCACTCCATCACCCTGGCAGATGCTGACGCACGTGATCGGTGATGGGTAATGAGTGGAAAGCGGACTTTCAGTCTAATGCGCCTGTCACTCATCACTCAACGCTCATGACTCTTGTCGCGAAAGGGGCGCTCATCATGAAGAGGAACAGAGTCAGTGGTTCGGTGTCGCCGATATTGTACTCGAACATCCCGGCGGCCATCAACGCAACCCAGCCGCCGATCGCCGCCACGCCCGCGAAGGCAGCCGGTCCTGCGCGGCCCGAGGATCGAAACACCCGGAACGCCTGCCAGACCAACTGAAACATAAACCAGAGCCAGAGTATGAGGCCCGGGATGCCCCGCTCTGCGGCGATCTGGAGGATATTGTTATGCATGTGCAGGTACATCCAATCCGGGAATTCGGATGTGCCCCGATAGTGAGGTGCCTCCAGGCTAACCCTCTGCCCCACACCGGTCCAGGGGTGGGCGCGGATCAAGCGGATTGAAGTGCCGATGAGCTCGATCCGGTTCCGCGTGTTTATGTCCTCAGGATTAAAACCGCCTTGCAGTCGCCGCTGGATGCTTGCCGGCGATATCAGATAGATTGCCAGGAGCAAGACGGCGAGGCCGAGAATGGCGCGCGGACGCTTCAGCACGAAGATTACCGCTATGCCCAGGGCAGCGCCCAGCCAGGCGCTTCGGGTCCTGGAAAGATAGAGTGCAGCCGCAAGCACCAGGCCGAGCGGAATCACCCATCGATGACTTTTCCAGCCGAAGATGACGGCATAGGCAGCCAGCGCGACCAGCACGAGCATGAGCGATCCGGCATAGGTCATCCAGATGCTCATGAATCCCCGGATCCGGTTCAGATCACCCCGGTTGGGATTAGCTAGGAATTGAGCCACCCCTGCCGCAGCCGAGATCGCCGCGACGGCGAAAGCGGCGTGGTAGATCCACCGGATCCTGTCCTCGCCCCGCGCATAGATTGGGACGATCCAGAGGAGCGAAAACAGCCAGAACTTCACGACGAGGGCATCACGCAGACTGCCGGATGCCAGGAGCGTCGCGGCAACCGTCCAAAGGAACAGCAGCAGTAGCGGCCACCGAATCGCCGCCGGCAGAGCGGCACCTTTATCCCACTTCCGCCACTGCAGAATGGCCGCAAGGATAGTGAAGGCAAGGAGTATGGCTGAAGCGGCGATCGAAACCAGCACCAATGAAACACCCCCTGCCACAAGCAGGAAGCACAGGCGTTGCGTCCAGTCTTCGCAAGACGGCGGGAAACCATATGCCCTCAGCCTAAACATGGACAGCCCCTGACGCAGGCGCCGCGCGGCGGATGAAGGACCAGCAGAGTTGCTCGATCTGCAGGATCATGCGCGGCAGAGCAAACTGTTTTTCGGCCCGCAAGCGGCCCTCCCTGCCCATGCGGAAAGCCTCGGCCGGATCGTCCCCCAGCCGCTGGATTGCCTGAGCCAGGGCAACCGGGTCCGCCGGAGGGACCAGCAGGCCATTCTCCTCATGCCGGATCAACTCCGGGATGCCCCCTACATCCGTCGCGATCACCGGCAATGAAGCTGCCATCGCGGAGAGGATAGCCGACGACAGCCCTTCCGAAAGGCTGGGCAACACGAAGCAATCGAATGATCCCAGGTATGGAATGGGCTTCTTCTGGAATCCGGCGAAATGAAAAGAATCTTCGAGGCCGAGGTCGCGCACCTGATTTTCAAGGTGCTGGCGGCAGGCCCCGTCGCCCACCAGAACGAAGCGCATGCGCGTGTGCACGTTGGGGATCAGCGCAGCCGCCTCGACAAGATAGCAGAGACCCTTCTCTGCACTGAAATGTGCGACCGTACCAACCACCGTCGGTTCACCCGGACGCTTCGCGTTGGAGCACTCCCGCTTGGTGTAGGGAGTCAGATCTATCCCCTCATAGATGGTCCGGATGCGGGAGCCGGGCACGCCGTCCAGCCGCAATTGCTGTCGAATGCTCTCCGAGACGGTCACAATACAATCAATCCCCCAATTGTACTTAAGACGCGAGATGAAGTTCTTTCTGAGAGGGAAATTGACGCGGCGAAAGATGATGCGTGCCTTCACCCCGGCAAAGCGCGAGGCCAGATTGCCCAGGAAAATGGGCCGCGGAGTGTTGAATGCCAGGACCTCCGGACGCACACGAGTCAGAATGGCCAGCAAGGGAACAAAGGATACCAGACCGGCCTCGCTCCGGATCGTGAGGGGATGAACGGTGACGCCGGCCTCGCGGGCGCGCTCCTCGAGGAGCGTCTGCGGGTGGCAGATCAGATGCAGCCGGTGGCCACGCACGATCAGCCCCCGGAGAAGCGTGAGCAGCTGATCCTGCCCGCCCCTCCAGACGGGTTCGGTGTCCACAAACAAAAACGACATCATCGAAGGTGGCCGCTGAGTTTCAGAGCTTTCTGTGAACACGATACCAGTCAATGACTTTGACCAGGCCTTCCCTCAGCGAGACGGCAGGCGTGTAATCGAGCACCCTCTCCGCCTTGGCTACATCCGCGACGGAGTGCCGTACGTCGCCCTGCCGTGCGGGTTCGAACGTCGGTTTAGAGCTGGTGTTCAGGATTCGGCTCATCTCGTTCACGAGCTGGTTCAGGCTCGTCCGCGTTCCGCACCCGATATTGAATACCTCGCCTGGAGCTTTCGGATGCGTTGCCGCGACCCAGTTGGCATCGACCACGTTGCTGACGTAGGTGAAGTCCCTGGTTTGTTCGCCGTCGCCGTAAATGACCGGCGGCACACCGGCAAGAAGCCGTGTGGCAAAACGCGGAATCACCGCAGCGTATTCCGATTTCGGATCCTGGCGTGGGCCGAAAACGTTGAAGTACCGAAGACAGACGGTCTCGAGTCCGTAGAGCTCGTGGAAGAGCCGGCAGTACTCCTCGGATACGACCTTGCTCAACGCATAGGGGGACAAAGCACGCCCCGTGCGCGTCTCCGTCTTGGGCAGGCCCTGGTCATCCCCGTAAATAGATGAGGAAGAAGCCACGACCACGCGTTTCACGCCGGCGTCACGTGCAGCGACGAGCACCGAGAGCGTGCCGCTGATGTTGGCCAGATTGCTCGCCTGAGGATCTGCAATGGAGCGGGGAACCGACGGGATTGCGGCCTGGTGGAAGACATATTGCACGCCCTCGAATGCCTTCCGCAGACGCCCGGTCTTGTTTATGTCAAACCGGTAAACCTGGACTCGATCGGGGACCCGATCCGCCCATCCGGCGAGATTCTGTTCCCGCCCGGTACTGAAATCATCTACGATCCCCACCTGATGCCCCTGGTTCAGGAGGTGTTCCGCGAGGTTGGAACCGATGAATCCGGCTCCGCCCGTCACTGCCACTTTCGCCATATTCTTCAACTCCGACGTTTAGCTACGGGACAGCATCGCTGCATGAGCGGATTATCTTAACAAAGATGTGAGAAGGCTGGAAGCACATATGGTTCCGCCCTCCCCAGTTTCGCCTTGCTTCCCTTGCGCCTCGGGGATAGAAATACAAAAGCCCCCGACATGCTGGCTGGTGATTCCGCGGCAGCGGATGCTATAGAGGGCGTTAAGGGTCGGGCGATTTTTGTTTGTTGGAGGCAGCAGTGGATTGCTCCGGTGAACGGTTTATTCCCCAACAAGCCGATCCTCTCGACGAGATTGCGGTCGAGCACCAGCAGAGATACCACTCTGTCACAGACCTCGTCCGGGGGAAAATCGTACTCGACGCCGGAAGCGGCGAGGGGTACGGCGTCCACTTAATGGCTGAGACCGCTGCCCGGGTAGTGGGCATCGATATCTCTCGAGATGCCGTCGAACATGCCCGCGCCACCTACGGGCGGCAGAATCTGGAATTTCAGGTGGGATCGGTGGACGCTTTGCCTTTTGAAGACGGCACCTTCGACGTAGTGGTTTCCTTCGAGGTGATCGAGCATCTGGAACCACAACTTCAGGCCGCATTTTTGCGTGAGGCGCAGCGTGTACTGAAGAGAGAAGGACTGCTTGTCATCTCGACCCCCAACAAGGCCGTTTATTCCGACGATGCCAATCAGCACAACCGGTATCACAAAAAGGAATTCTATGTCGATGAATTCCAGTCCTTTCTCAGTCGGACTTTCCCGCGAGTGATCCTTTTCGGGCAGAGTTGGTTCGTCTCGTCAGCTCTCCAAAAGCCCGTCTCCCGGCGTCTGGAGAACCTGAGGCTTTCGGACCGTGCCCGTTTCTCTCCCAAATATGTCGTGGCAGTGTGCGGGTCCACGGAGTTTGTGGACAAAGTTGATATTTCTTCGGTCGTAATTGACCAGGAACAGAAGTTGGAGAGATTGTGGGAGCGGATCCGCGAACTTCAACAGGACGTAGAGGCAAAGAACTCATGGGCTTCGTCGCTTGAACAAGACCTCGAAGGAAAGCGGGAACGGATCCTCGAACTTCAAGATGAGGTGGCATCGAAGAACTCGTGGGCTCTGTCGCTTGAACAGCATATCGACAGCATTGGCAAAGCACTCAATTATTACAAAGGTGAGGCTGAGGCTTTCGACGCAAGGCTCACGATACTCAATGCCCAGAATCAGTCTCAGTTAAACATCATTAAAAGCAGGGAAGCCGAGCTGGCTTTGTTGCGGACGGAACTGGAGCTCATCAAACAGAGCGACTTCTGGAAGGTCGCCTCCCGCTATTGGCGATTACGAGACGCCCTGTTGCCCCTTGGAAGCGGCCGCAGGCGGTTTTTAAGGCGGATTTTCAGCTTGTCGAAGGCCGGCGTGAGGGCCCTGGTGCAGTTGATTCGAGGAAAATCGCCGTGGTCCGTCGATAAAGCTCCGAGCGCGCCTCACAATAGGGAAAATGGTTCAGCAATTGCCCGGGAGAGCGGGAGTCAGGCCTCCAGGGATGATCTCCTCGGTAATGACAGGCCCGCTGAATTTGCCCGCATCGAGTTTATCAGGGAAGAACACCCCAAAGTATCGGTCATCATCCCGGCGTTCAACCAGTGGGTTCACACCTATCGATGCCTGAAGAGTATCCAGCAGACCATGGCCGGAGTGGCCTGCGAAGTAATCCTGGCAGATGACGGCTCCACGGATACAACCGTGCAGGCTGAGGAACTGCTGATCGGGATCGACATTTTGCGCGACGGGAAAAATCGCGGGTTTTTGCGTAACTGCAACTGGGCCGCCGGCCGTGCCCGGGCCCGATACCTCTACTTCCTCAACAACGACACCGAACTCCAGCCGGGCGCAATTCAGGCTCTGGTTTCGGTGCTCGACCGGGACCCCGCCGCCGGTATGGTCGGCTCGAAGTTAATCTTCCCCGATGGCCGGATTCAGGAGGCCGGCGGGATCATCTGGGCCGACGCCACCGGCTGGAACTTCGGCCGCGGCCAGGATGCCTCCCTGCCCGCCTTCAACTATGTCAAAGAAGTCGATTACGTGTCGGGTGCAAGCTTCATGATCAGGCGCGACCTCTGGAATGAGATCGGGGGATTCGATGATCAGTACGTCCCGGCTTATTGCGAGGACTCGGATTTGGCCTTCGAGGTGCGGAAGCGGGGCTTCAAGGTCGTCTATCAACCCCTGTCGGTGGTGGTCCACTTCGAGGGCGTTTCCCACGGAACTAATGTCTCTCAGCGCACCAAGGCGCATCAAATCAGTAACACCGGGATTCTGAAAGAGAAGTGGGCTGATGTGCTGGCGAAACATTTCCCGAACGGGACCAACATTTTCCAGGCCCGCGACCGCTCAGCCGGACGCAAATCGATCCTGATCATCGATCACTACGTCCCCCATTTCGACAGGGATGCCGGGAGTCGCACCATCTGGTCCTTTGTGCAGGCATTCCTCAAAATGGGGATGAACGTGAAGTTCATGGGAGACAACTTCTATCCGCACCAGCCCTATACCGAGATCCTCCAGCAAGCCGGTGTCGAGGTGTTGACCGGCCCGTGGTTTGCCGACCATTGGCCGGAGTGGCTTGCCGAGAACGGACGTTGGTTGGACTATGTCTTCTTGAGCCGGCCCCATATAGCGCCCAAATACCTTCGCGCCGTCCGGGCCCACACCAAAGCGCGCATTTTCTACTATGTCCACGACCTGCACTACCTGCGCGAGCTGCAATTGGCTGGGCTGCAGAACGATCCTTCCCTGAAGGTGCGCGCCGAGAAAGGGAAGACAGAAGAGCAGCGGCTCATGAACCGGATGGATGCGATCTTCTCCTGCAGCGACATCGAGGTCGGCATCATCCGCGGCCTGTGCCCGGCTGTGGATGTGCTCTATGTTCCCCCTTATTCGGTTGATGTGGACCCGGAGTGGGAGTTCAACACTTCGGAGCGTAACGGCATTCTATTTGTCGGCGGTTTCTCCCACCCGCCCAACGGAGACGGGGTGCTGTGGTTCGTAGGTGAGATCTGGCCGGCGGTTCAAAAACAGTTGCCCGGCGTGGTCTTCAACATTGCCGGGTCAGGCCCTCCGCGGGAGATACTGGCGCTGGCATCGGACGACGTGAAAGTGCTCGGATTCGTCAGCGACGAGCGACTCACAGAGCTCTACCGTACCTCGAGGCTGGTAGTGATACCGCTCCGCTATGGTGCCGGCGTAAAAGGGAAAACCGTGGAGGCCATGGCCCATGGAGTCCCCGTGGTAAGCACGGAATGGGGTGTGGAAGGAATGCCTGGGGTAGAGGAAATCCTCGATCCAGTCCAACACCGGGTGCCTTTGGCGGAAGCGATTATCTGCCTGTATAACGACGACTTTCGCCTCAGGGAGATATCAAAGCGAGAGCGCACTTATGTGGCGCGCCACTTCACCCTCGAAAACATACAGAGTTCATTTGTCAAGGCAACGGCACTCCGCAAGACCGCCGATGTTCAGGGAAATCTGTGACAGGGCTTTTAGAGCGTTCAAACCGCATGCACATTTGTTTGAACCTTGGCTGAGAGTTGGATTCAGTGGGGACAGGCTTCAGCCAATCAGGTTACACCAGTTATTCTCGAAACAGCAGCAACATTGATCGTGGGAGGATGATTGTGGCAATTAGATCTCGTGCTCCTCTTCGCTTAGGACTTGCCGGAGGGGGAACCGATGTGTCTCCCTATTGTGACCTCTTCGGCGGCGCCGTGCTCAACGCGACCATCGATCGTTACGCCCACTGCACGATTGAACCGCGCAACGACGGCAAGATCACGATTGAGGCGATGGATTTGGAGGTGCGGGAAAGCATGGATGCTGAATCGATCCTCGCCCCTACGGGGCCCCTCAAATTGCACAAGAGCGTCTACAATCGGATCGTCAGGGAGCACAATGCCGGGAATCCACTCTCATTTTCACTGACCTCCTGGTCGGATGCGCCGCCGGGGTCGGGACTCGGCGCCTCTTCTACTCTGGTTGTTGCCATGGTGGGCGCCTTCGCCGAGTGGCTGCGCCTGCCGCTGGGCGAATACGATATTGCCCACTGCGCCTTCGTCGTCGAACGGATGGATCTGGCTCTTGCCGGAGGTAAACAGGACCAGTATGCCGCCGCATTCGGTGGAGTCAACCTGATCGAGTTTTACGCCGATGACCGCGTGATTGTGAATCCGTTGCGTGTCAAGGACTGGATTCTCAACGAATTGGAGGCATCGCTGGTCCTATATTTTACCGGATTATCCCGGGAGAGCGCCCGCATCATCGACGAGCAGATAAAAAATACCCAAACCGGATCCGAACCCTCAGTTGAGGCCATGCATGCCATGAAAGCCGATGTCCGGCGCATGAAGGAAGCCATTCTCTTCGGGGATATCCGGCGATTTGCCGAAATTCTCGGGACCTCCTGGCAGGCGAAAAAGAGAATGGCCCATGGCATATCCAACGACCATATCGAGCAGATCGCACAATGCGCTCTGGCGGCCGGAGCCGTATCCGGCAAAGTCAGCGGCGCAGGCGGTGGCGGCTACATGATGTTCGTAGTCCCCCCCTGCCGGCGGTTGGCTCTGGTAAATGCCCTTGGCCGCAATGGCGGTGAAGTGATGGATTTTCATTTCACCAAAGAGGGGGTCACGGCCTGGCGAACCGGAAATGGCGCCTTTGACTGAGTCATGAGTGATGAGTATCTTTCATTCGAACTGTCAGAAGCGGCATTGACTCATCACTCATTGCTTGTGACTTATGACTGCTTTTTGCAGATTCTGACAGACATGGAGCTAATTGGCCGGCATGCCGGAGTTTGAAGCGATTGTTCTTGCGGGAGGATTGGGAACCAGGATCCGTTCCGTGGCGTCGGACCGGCCCAAGGTCATGGTGGATGTGGGCGGCCGCCCTTTCCTGGAAATTCTCCTGGACCGGATGGCGCAGAACGGGGTTGCCAGGACGATCCTGGCAACCGGTCACCTGCATGAGCTCATCAAAGAGCATTTCGGCGAACGCCGGGGCACGATGGCGATTCGCTATTGCGTGGAAGACCGCCCGTTGGGGACAGGCGGAGCAGTGTGGAAAGCTCTGAAGATGACTTCCCGGAATGACGTGTTCGTGTTTAACGGAGACACATTTTTTGACGTCGATCTCCCACGCTTCTATGAGTTTCATCGGTCCATGCGCGCTGACCTCACCTTGGCTCTCAAGCCGCTGCGGAACTTCGAGCGCTACGGCACGGTGGCTCTCGACGACGGCCGGATCACAGGGTTCCGGGAGAAGAAAAAAACCGCCGCAGGGTTGATAAACGGTGGCGTCTATCTGCTGAATCGGCAGGGGATTGAGCGCTTTGTATTTCCGGAAGAGTTCTCCCTTGAGACCGATTTTCTCGAAAAGATGGCCGATGAAATCACCATCGCGGGATTTGTCCACGACGGCTATTTCATCGACATTGGCGTGCCTGAGGACTATGCCCGGGCACAGCAAGAATTACCGCGGATTTCTTGAAGACATCAATTTTTTATTTTGGAGGTGCCTCGGGGGCGACCCCGGGGAGCCCTCCCGATAGGCCAAGTAATGACGAACCATCCTTGGGTGAAAGAGTTCCCCGTTGCGATTACGGTTCTGGATGCCAAAGGCGTCATCCTGGAAATGAACGATAAGTCGGCTGCGACCTTTGCCGCGGACGGTGGGATGAAGCTGGTCGGAAAGAGTGCGCTGGACTGCCACCCCGAGCCCTCTCGCACCAAACTGCAGCAATTGCTGCAGCACCCGAAGGCCAGCGTTTACACCATTGAAAAGGCGGGGGTGAAAAAGATGATCTGCCAGATCCCGTGGCAGCGCGGCGGGAAGTTTTCCGGCGTGGTGGAGCTTTCCATTGAGCTCCCCGCGGAAGTGCCGCACTTCGTGCGGGATTAAGGGAGTCTGGCCCGGTCGTGGCTCAAATCGAATACGCGGTCATGGGTGGATATGCGCTTGCAGGGTGGGGCGAAGTATGCGCAACTCGAGATATCGATCTCTCATGCCAGCATCATGTCGACCAGTTGTTCCCGCTCTGATTTCCGGGCGATCCCGATCGGCGTGCGGCCCTGCTTGTCGCCACTTTTTCCTTGATTGCTGCCCTTACGGCCGCCAGCTTCCCCGCACGCAAAGCTTCAACCAGTTTATTTTCCATGGTTATATGATAGCGCGTTAGTGCATCAATTTGACCAGAGGCGATGGGAACGGGTACGGCACGCTCCGGCGTGGATTTTCCGGATCATACAGGACCGTGATCCTGCTGCCGACCGCGGGTGGAATTTTCACCGGCCCGGCGGATCCGCGGGCGATGGCCCCGCTCAGCAGGCTGAATTCGTAGTGGTACTTCACGCCGCGCTTTTCCCCGTGTGATCCACGCTGCATCTCGCCATGTCTGGTGACAATACCCGGCGCCGGCCGGCCTTCGGCCAGCAGACGCCGTTGGCGCCGGATTAGGAGCAGGAGGAGCGGGCTCGATATCATCAACGAGCAAGCCACCAAGAACGGGACCGCGGGCGGTATCCGCTCCAGGCCCAGTCTCGCAGGATGATTTAGATCGGGGCGTGATGGAGCAAACCGAATCCGGATAGGGGAGCCGGCCCGCAACTCTTTCCAGATCCCAAGCGGGACTTCGACATTCCGGTTATAGTACCGCCCCCGGAAGTCAAAGCGGTACGAAATCCAAGGTTGCCTGTCCTCATCGCCTGCGCGCCAAACCCTGGTGACCACACCATCGGCGATTTGCCCTTCCCGCTGCAGCAGGCGAGCTTCCTGCGCACCCCGGCTTGCAGCAATGCCGAGGGCAACACCTGCCGTGATGCCTCCTGCCAAAAGGAGGACCGCAAGCACCAGCACCACCTTGCCCCCGGCGGTCAGCACGACCGCGCGCGGCCGCGCATGGTCGAGCCCGTTCGGAGGAGTCCAGTTGTGCTGCGGCTGCATGAGCAGGATCTGAGATTTCATATCGCCTACCCCTTAGGGCCGTGAAGCCGTTCCGGTTCGTCTCCGCCGGGCGGGACTGCTATCTCCGGCCGCAATCGTCCCGCCTGCCGAAGGGCAATGCGCAGCAGGAACTCGATCTGCGCATTCAGGCTGCGCATCTCGGCATCGGCCCAGCGCTGCAAGGCTTCGTGCGTCGCCGGATCGAGCCGGAGCAGGAATGTCTTTCGTGGTGCCATGTTGTTTCCAGCCGGAGAACCACTCCCGACTCTATTGATACAGCGTGCCGGTGTTGACAACCGGTTGCGCATCACGATCGCTGCACAGGACAACAAGCAGGTTGCTCACCATCGCTGCCTTCCGCTCCTCGTCGAGCTGCACGACCTGCTTCGCACTTAACTGGTCCAGCGCCATCTCGACCATTCCCACGGCGCCCTCGACGATCTTCTGGCGCGCTGCGATGATCGCACTCGCCTGTTGCCGCCGCAGCATCGCACTGGCGATCTCAGGTGCATAGGCCAGATGACTGATGCGCGCCTCGATCACCTCCACGCCGGCTTTTGCCAGGCGCTCGTGGATTTCATCGCGGAGCTTGTGGGAGATTTCCGCCACTGACATCCGCAACGAAATCTGCCCGTCCTGGTGAGCATCGTATGGATACGATGTGGCCAGGATGCGTACCGCCGCCTCGCTCTGCACGTGCACAAAATGCTCATAGTCGTCTACTTCAAAAACCGCTTCTGCAGTTTCCACAACACGCCAGACGACAACCGCCGCTATCTCGATCGGATTGCCGTCATGATCGTTTACCTTCAGCTTGGTGCTCTCGAAATTGCGCACCCGCAAAGACACCTTGCGGCGGTTGGTGAGCGGATTTACCCACAAGAAGCCCTGCTGTTTGAGCGAGCCCTTGTATCTCCCAAAGAGTTGGACCACCTTCGCCTCGTTGGGATTTACCGCCGTCAACCCGAACAGGCAAACGACCGTCGCTACCAGCACCGCAAGCGACAGGATGATCGAGAGGGTATCCAGATTCCGTATCCCACTCACAAGCATCACAATCGAAAGCGCCAGTACAACCAGCAGTACCAACAACATCAAGAAACCGTTAATGCCCTTGATTTCCTTTTCCCGCATCATGGAAAAGCCTCCTATGATATTGAAACGATATCATAATGATTTCACTGTTGTCAAGAACAGTTTTATGCTGATTGCTGGATTCGGGTTTGGAGCTGGCGGCATCTGCCAGTATCCTGCGCCCGGAAATGGTCGACTCTATTTGCTTGTTAGGGACCAGTCCCGTACGCGCCGGGGCGCACCCTGTGACGAATAAAAAGCTCATGTTATCCGGTTGGTGAGCGTCGGTATCGGGACCGATCCCGATCCCGAAACCGGTTCCGATACCGATTTGTCTATTTTCGCAGCAGAGGCAGACAACTTTTTTCCGACATCTTACGTCTAATGTGTGGAGGCAGGATGAAAGACCGGCAGGATCGGGGGACGATATGGCAGCCAACGCATTGAGTCTTGGCAACACGCGCTACCTTTTGTATGAGGCTATTATGGAAGAAATCCGCTCGTGGGCTGACCTCCCCAGGCGCATCTTTATGCAGGTTCATTATGCGGGAAAGAGCGTAGAGGAAATCGCTTCACAATCTGGATGCGATCCCCGGGAAGTATTGTCCATTCTGGAAACCCACGAGTCGAAACTCCGCAAATCCTTGAGGGCGTTCCGCGTCGACTAAAGCCGCCTTATTCCTCAGATCCCCTCCCCGACCAGGCAAATCTTCCGCATAGGCCTCCGTAACCGCCCTTCAGGCCGCTCACCGCAAGGTCAAATTCGTCAACGCATCGCGAACGTGCCTCGACATGCGACTCCGCAGCGACGGCGGATGCGCTTGCCCGGACCCCATTCGTCTTCTTCGGGTCATTCGTGGCTTGCTTTTTCTCACCGTCCAAATCGCAGGCTGCAATAAGGTCGGATTGACAAGGGCCTTGACCTTTTCATAAAATGAAGCATTTTTTTGATGTGGAGATGCCGATAGGGTGGTCTTGATACCCGGTAATCACAGATATTTATGGGAATGGGTAACTTCAAACCGATACTGACTGCCGGCGGCCGGAAATCCCGAGGCTGCCGGACTGATCAGATTATTCAGGACGCACAATCTTATTTGCTCTGTTACCGGTCCGAATCTCTCAGAGGATCACGGTTGGAACCGAAGTTATTGGGGCGTTACGTGGGCGTGGGACACATCATCGCTCAATGAGAGCGCAAGCTTCTATCCACAGCACTGGAGTCTGAAAATTCCTATGAAAAGTCTGAAACAGCTCTTTCTCCCACAGTCGCGGCTTCGGAGAAGCTATCTCCTGGCGATGATGGTTATTTTCGCCGCCGCCTACGTCTGGCGGTCGGTTTCGGCCCAGACCTCGGCTTCAGCGCCAGATGAGGTGAAACGGTTCATTCCATTTTCCCTCTTCACCGATCCAAAGTACTCCCCGATGGAAATCGCGTGTTTGATGACGGTTCTGGCGATTGCGATTTCCGGGTTGCTCTATGCGGTGCTTCTCGTCAAACAGGTCACGCGCGCGGATCGCGGCACGCCGAAGATGCAGGAGATTACCGCTGCGGTGCGCGAAGGAGCGAATGCCTATCTTGCGGCCCAGTTTCGCCGTATCGGTCCATTGATCATCCTTTTGACCATCCTGCTTTTCATTACCTATCCCGGCGCTGAAAATGCTTTCCGGTGGGGAAGAGCCTGCGCGTTTCTCGTCGGTGCCCTGTTCAGTTGGACGGTGGGGTTTGTCGGGATGCGACTGGCGACAACCGGAAACCTGCGTGTCGCCGCTGCCGCCACACGCAGCTACGGCGAAGCAATGCAGCTGGGCTACCGCACGGGAACGATCACCGGCATGCTGACCGACGGGTTGGGATTGCTCGGCGGCACAACGATATTCTTGATCTTCGGTGACAAAGCATACGAAGCGCTCCTCGGCTTCGGCTTCGGCGGAACCCTGCTCGCATTGTTCATGCGCGTCGGCGGCGGCATCTACACCAAAGCCGCCGATGTCGGAGCGGATCTCGTGGGGAAGATTGAGAAGGACATTCCCGAAGACGACCCGCGCAATGCCGCGACCATTGCGGACAACGTGGGTGACAATGTCGGCGATTGTGCCGGTATGGCCGCGGACATTTTCGAGAGCTATGAGGTGACGATCGTCGCCGCCATGATCCTGGGCATGGCGAGCTTCGGGCACAAAGGAGTCATTTTCCCGTTGCTCGTGCGCGGTATCGGCGTCCTCGGCTCCATCATCAGCACCTATACGGTAAAAGCAGGTCCGCACGATACCTCCGACACTGCTCTCCGCAGCGTGCACCGGGGGTTCTGGATCGGTTCCATGATCAGTGTGCTCGGATTCTGCGGCCTCGGTTTCATGTATCTTCACTTCGACAGCAGTTATCTGGCGATGAACCCGATGGCCAAGGCGGGATTTCCAAACGGCGACCCCTTGCAGCTCCGTTATTTTGCGAATCTCGGCATCGCAGGCCTAGATTTGCGTCCGGCATTGACGTGCCTCATCGGCGTTTTTCTTGCGATCGTCCTCAACAAGGTGACGAGCTACTACACACACACGACTCATGCCCCCGTCAAGAGTCTTGCCAAGTCGTGCCAGACCGGGCACGCCACCAACATCATTCAGGGTTTTGCCGTCGGTTATGAGGCCACAGTGGCGATGATCCTCGTCATCGCGGGCGCCATCCTGCTTTCGGTGCTCTGCTATGTCGGCACCCCTCCTCTCTTCGTCGCCTATGGAGTTGCGATGGCCGGCATCGGGATGCTGACCCTCACCGGCAACACCATTTCGATGGATGTGTTCGGCCCCGTCGCGGATAACGCCAACGGCATCGGAGAAATGGGGTACGACGCCCAGGAGATGGACCGCCGCAGCCCCGGCAGCTACAAGCGCGCGCGGCAGATTCTTGCCGACCTTGATGCTGTCGGCAACACCACCAAGGCGGAGACCAAGGGAATCGCGATCGGCTCGGCGGTCATTGCCGCTGTGTCGCTTTTCGCCAGTTTCATCGCGGTGATCGCCGTCGGCAGCGAAGATAAGATCAGCCAGATGCGCGTCGACCAGTATTTCGCTGTAGCCGGCAAGCTTACGGTTGCAGAGCCAATGGTCTTTATCGGGTTCCTGATTGGCGGCGCGGTGCCGTTTCTGTTCAGCAGCATGCTGATCCGGGCCGTGGGCCGGGCAGCCTATTACATCGTCAAGGAGTGCCGGGAGCAGTTCCGTGACGCTGCAATCTGGGCGGGCACCAAGAAACCCGACTATGGCCGTGTCGTCAATATCTGCACCAACACGGCGCAGAAGGAACTCATCGGTCCGGGTCTGCTGGCAATTCTCACCCCAATCCTGGTGGGCTTCCTGCTTGGCCCGTATGCGCTTGGCGGGTTCCTGGGCGGCATGATTCTCGTGGGACAACTGCTCGCGGTGTTCATGGCAGATGCCGGCGGAGCCTGGGATAATGCGAAAAAGATGATTGAGGATGGGATTTACGGCGGCAAAGGCTCGGATGCGCACAAAGCAGCCGTGACCGGTGACACCGTCGGTGATCCCCTGAAAGACACCGCCGGGCCCGCCATCAACCCGCTGATCAAAGTGATGAATATGGTCAGCCTGCTGGCATTGGGACTCATCCTGGCTTACAACGTATCGGTACCCCATGCTTCACCGGCAGGGAATCCCTTCGTCCATCGCCTCATCGGTCTCGTTGTCATATTGGTCTGCGCTGCCGCCATCGGCTGGGCAGTGTGGCAGAGCAAACGGGAGGGAGGAGACATCACACGCCTTGAAGCAAAGAAGACCGCCCCATAGCTCCCGGGGCCCGGCTCTGCTGGATGCCCGGGTGACAACAGAAAGCGCAGGAGCACGTCGGGGAGCACTGCTCGCGACTCGACCGCTATCTTCGCCGAAACTGGCGGGGACGGGTGAAGCCCGCCACCACTTCATCTCGATACCAGCGAAATCGCCCACAAGTACGATCCCACTGACGACGGAAAAGAAAGCCTCGACAGGCTCGTCGTCGGGAAGAAAGTACCCGTGCGCACACCACGGTAAGGATGCGGCTGGAGAAGATCCGTCGGACGATCCTCTGGCGTGATGGGCTGGAAACCGGTGTGGCACTTGTCGCCATCCTGATTTTCGGAGGCTTGTTTTGGACGGTCTGGTGACGGCTCATTCTCAAATAGCCTGCGTCAAGCTGTTAAGGCCCGAGGCAGTTTTCATGCGGCGTGCCATTTTTTGATTGAATTGCCGCAACGACCCTTTCAATAATGGCGCCTGATCCGGTTGCCGGCGAAGATCGTGGACGTTCCGGCGATTCTCGCTCCAGGTGAGGATGGCAGCCCCTGCAAGAATCTCCAGTTGCTCCACCGCCCGGCAAACGGGGCATCGACCTCATAATCTTTGGATGGAGACTATCGATGAAGATCAACGGCAGGAATATTGTCCCGATCATGTTGGCCACGGTCATTGTGGTCGTCCTGTCAGGTTCCGTAGGCGGCCAAATCCAAGACCAGAATCTGACTAATGGCTTCAAGTGGCGCAACATCGGGCCGTCCAACATGCAGGGTCGCATTTCAGATATCAAGGCGTTGGACAATGATTTTGCCACGGTTCTGCTGGCTGGGGCCTCCGGCGGGGTCTGGAAGTCGACCAATGCCGGCACGACCTGGGAGCCGATTTTCGACAGGTATGGCTCGGCATCGATCGGCGACACCGCCTTTTTTCAGAAAGATCCGAACATCATCTGGGTTGGCACCGGCGAGGAATGCCCCAGGAACAGCGTCGCCTGGGGAGACGGCGTGTACAAGTCCACTGATGGCGGCAAGACGTTTACCCGCATGGGGCTGGAAACCACGCAAACCATCGGACGGATCGTCACTCATCCCACGGATCCGAATGTTGTTTATGTGGCGGCTGTCGGTCACCTCTGGGGGTATACGGGGGAACGCGGTCTGTTCAAGACCCTCGACGGCGGCAAGACCTGGCAGAAACTGACCGGCGGTCTGCCCGACGATGGCAAGACGGGTGCGATAGACCTGGCCATGGATTCCTCCAATCCTAACGTTCTTTATGTCGCTCACTGGCAGAGGTTGCGCCAGCCCTGGAGGTTCGATTCCGGCGGGCCGAACGGGGGCATCTTCAAGACCATCGATGGGGGAAAGACCTGGAAAAAACTCACCAAGGGCCTCCCCACGGGTGATATCGGAAGGATCGGTATCGCCATTGCCCGTGCTAATTCCAAGGTGCTGGAAATCATTTTGGAACACAGTTTCCAGCCGCCCCGGACTCGTTCCCAGGATGGTCAGGCGCAAGACAATCCCGACTATGCCGACATGACCAAGCTCGGCTCCGGAATCTACCGCTCCGAGGACGGTGGTGAATCCTGGGTGTTCATGAACCGGATGAACAGCCGCCCGTTTTATTACAGCCATATTTACCTCAATCCATTGGACGACAAGCTTGTCTATGTGGCGGCCACGAGCCTTTCTTATTCCGAAGACAAAGGCAAAACATTCAAACCCATAGAAGGCCTGCATCCTGATTTCCACACCATGTGGTTTGATCCGACGAACAAGAACCGTTTCTATGTGGGGCAGGATGGAGGTGCGGCACTGACCTATGATCACGGCAAGACCTGGGTGTTTTATGACAATCTCTGCCTGGGTCAGTTTTACGCCGTCAGCGCCGACATGAGGGATCCTTACTATGTCTATGGCGGACTGCAGGACAACGGCACCTGGGGCGGGCCATCCATGTCCCGGGAAGGGGTGATTCTGAGCGATTTCTGGTTCAACATCGGCGGCGGCGATGGGTTTCATACTCAAAACGACCCGATCGATTGGCGTACGGTCTACGGCGAAAGCCAGGGCGGAAGCGCCCAGAGAACCAACGTGGAAACACGCGAATCGCGAGGCATCAGCCCGAGAGGAACGAACAACATCGTAAACTATAATGACTACTACCCGGCAGGAGCTCCCGCGCAAGTGCAGGGCGGCCGGGGCGGGAGGGGCGGATCGCCTCTTCGTTTCAACTGGAGCACGCCGATTCTGATTTCCCCACATAATCCCCGGACGATCTATATCGGCGGAAATCATCTTTTCCGGTCCTATGACAGGGGGGATCACTGGCAGATTGTCAGCCCCGATCTGACCACCAATGATTCCGAAAAATACGGCAGGCCGAATGGAGGATTGACTTCGGAAACTACCGGCGCTGAAACGCATTGCACGATCATCACTGTCTCTGAATCTCCGCTCACACCGGGGCTCATCTGGGTGGGCACCGATGACGGCAACGTCCAGCTGACGCGCACCAGCGGGGCCACTTGGTCCAATGTGCGGGATAACGTTACGGGTGTCCCCAAAGGCCTTTGGGTAAGCAGCGTCGAATCCTCTCATTTCAATGAAGGAACCTGCTATCTGACCTTCGATGGCCACCGCAGCGACGATTTCAAACCCTATGTTTTCAAAACGGCCGACTACGGCAAAACCTGGACAAACATTGCCGGGAACCTGCCCGACCACGGCCCGGTTTACGTAATCCGTGAGGACCCGAAGAATAAGAACCTGCTTTTCCTCGGCACCGAGTTCGCCGTCTTTTTCTCGATCGACGGCGGCAAGACCTGGACCAATCTCTCCCTGAACATGCCCACCGTCGCGTTTCATGACCTCCTGATCCACCCGAGGGACAATGACTTGATTGCCGCGACCCACGGACGTGGCATCTGGGTCATGGATGACATCTCCGCCCTCGAGCAAATGGACAAGGTCGCCGATTCCGATTCCTATCTCTTTGACAACAAGCGCTCCGGCACGCGCTGGCTCACCATCCGACGGGGAGGCTATGGCCGCGGGGATCTGTTCTTCAGAGGTGAGAATCCGCCTCAGGGTGCCCTGGTTCACTTTTATTTGAAAAACAAGCCGGAAAGCCCAGCCACCGTTGAGATCACCGATATCTCAGGGCAACGCAAGACGACATATATCCTGGATGAGGAAGGGCCTGGGATTACCCGCATTGCCTGGGATTTCCGCTTCGATCCATCCCAGACGTCAGTGCAGCAAATTGCGGGCCCTCTCCGGAAACAACTGGAGGCGGCCAGCCAGAGGAAAGACCTGACACCGGAACAAAGAGATCTGCTGATGAGATCCCTGACGCGACTTGACAAGTTCGGGACGAACTACAGAAAGGTAATGGAGGTTCAGCGCAGTGTCGGCCCGCTCTTGGGAGGAGGGGGCCGGGGCGGAGGCTTCGGCGGCGGTTTCGGTGGTTTTGTAGGCGCCGGGTCGCCCATGGCGGAGCCGGGAACATACGCGGTAAAACTGACCGTGAACGGGAAGACCAGCGTCGGTACGGTAACGGTCCGCCTGGATCCGATTCAGTCCGGCAATCAGCAGTAATTGCACAGGGCTGTCGAAAAACCTCAACGCAGAGTTCGCTGAGACCGCGGAGAGTTGAGGTGTCTTCAATCTCTTTATAGGTTCCTATTCTTCCTTCATGCGGCGCATTGAATTGAACCACAGGTAGAGGCACAGACCGACAAACAGAAGCGCCGAAATGCACTGCGACCAGATCTCATTGTCGTAGAACGGTGTCTTGATCTTATCCTCCGCGTACCAGGGGAAGAGGCGGAAGGCGGCACCGAAAACGCCTCCGAGGGCGCCTCCGGCCATGAGGCCCGAAGCGATGATCACGCCCCGCTCGCGGATGGTGGAACCACGACGACCACCGATCCTCTCGGATCTCTTTCCGACCCAGTGCGCAAGAAAACCTCCTACGAGGGCCGGGGTATTCAACTCGAGCGGCAGGTACATTCCGAGAGCAAACACGAGGGCGGGCGCGCCCAGCATTTCCATCAGGAGCGCCGTCATGGCGCCCGCGCCGAACAGGAGGTAGGCCACAGGCTGGCGGCTCATGAATCCCTCCACGAGTGCTTTCATGATGGAAGCCTGGGGCGATGCCAGCACCGCACGAGCGTCACCGGTTGCCGCCTCGCCAAACTGATAGGCCCGTGCCAGCAGAACGATGGTCAGGCCCGCGGCAACCGAGGCGGCGATGACGCCGAGGAACTTCACCTTCTCCTGCGCCGCAGGTGTTGACCCGAGCCAGTAGCCGGTTTTGAGGTCTGTAATCGTCTGGCCCGACACGGACAGCGCCGTGCAGACCATGCCCGCAATCGCCATTACAAAAAACATGCCGGTGGCGCCGGAGAGCCCGAACTTCAAAAGGACCACCGACGAGATGATGATCGTCAGCATGGTCATGCCGGAAACCGGATTCCTGGCGGTCGTGGCAATGGCATTGGCAGCCACCGATGCAAAAAAGAAAGAAAAGACCAGAGACAGGATCAGGCCGGCGACGACGATCGGAATCGAAGTGCCGAGGTTGCCCAGGAAAACGGCTTCGGCGAGTGCGCTCAGAACAATCCCGATGAGAATGGTCATGACCGTGATGTCCCGGTCCGTTCTCTGCAGCGCTCTCTCCTCGCCGCGGCGAAAGGCGCGCACCGCGATGGCAAACGAACCAGCGACGACTTTCAGAGACTTGATGATGCCGAATATGCCTGCCGTGGCAATCGCCCCCACGCCGACGAACCGGACATAGCCGCGGAAAATCTGAGTCGCCGTCATCTGGGCGATCGGGGTGGTTGCCGGATAGACGGCGATCTCCGGGAATTCCCGGCCGATCATCCATATCAGGGGCACCAGGACAAAATTGGCCAATACGCCCCCGGCACAAAGCACCATCGAGGAGCGCAGCCCCATGACATAACCGAGCCCGAGAATAAAGCTGATGGCGTCGAAGCTGAAGACCATCTTGGCGCGCTCGGCCAGGGTGCGCACCGTACCGATGAACTGAAAATTCACATACTCTTTCCAGACCTGGAACGTGGTCACAAAAAAATCATAAACGGCGGAAATGGCGGTGGCTTCGAGCAGCAGGCGCGCCTGTGAGCCGCCTTTTTCGCCGGTGACGAGCACCTCGGTGATGGCCGTGGCTTCCGGATAGGGAAACTGCCCGTGCATTTCGCGAACGAAGTAGCGCCGGAGAGGGATCAGGAAAAGCACACCCAGGCAGCCGCCGGCGAGGCAGATGAAGATCGTCTGCACCGGATGGGGATCCAGCTTGAGGATGTAGAGCGCCGGGAGCGTAAAGATCGCACCCGCCACGACGCTGCCGGAAACACCGCCGATTCCGGTCACGATCACGTTCTCCAGCACGCTTGAGCGGCGCCGGTACACACGGGCAAGCCCGATGGCCAGGATGGAGATGGGAATGGCGGCCTCCATGACCTGTCCCACTTTGAGGCCGGAATACGCGGAGGCAACGGTAAAGACTACACAGAAGAAGACTCCCCATCCGGCGGAGCGCCAGGTTATTTCGTGGAGCAGAGCCTTCGCCGGGACCATGGGTTCGTAAACCGCGCCTGCTTTCAGCGGGGTGTAGGCGTTTTCAGGGAGGGCGTTGGTTTCGGTGGCTTCCGGGGCAAATTGCATCACACCTCCTACCGTAATTCAGGTTTGCGTCTACAGGCACCGATGCCAAGTGCGCCCAGCATACATCGTAAAAGCCGAGCCGCCAATACGCGAAGATGCCAAAAAATCTATGCTTTGTCGGCTTCTTGGCCTCTTCGCGTCTCGGCGGCCGATCCACGCTCCTTATCCATGCCGCACTGCATACATTCGGCCAGACACTCGCGATAGGATTGATAAACTGCCCAGGGGATATCTTCGCGGATCCGTCCGCCGGCAAGAGGGATGTAGCGGCCGGATTGCATCAAAGGAATGACGATTTCACGCAAACGATCTTTCATTGGTTCAGAAGCGGCAGACCGGAGAATGCTCAGTGGGATGCCGCCGATCAGCCCGAGGCGCGGGCCGAATTGATGCCGGAGGTTGCGGTAGTCAAGCTCTGGAATCTCGGCTGCCTCTGAAATCCACAGCATGGTGACACCGGCTTCGAGCATAGAGGGAAACAGTCTGGATGTGTTCCCGTAGGTGCTGGCGAGGAAGTGCTCGCATCGGTGCTCTCTGGCAACAGCGATTATCCTTGCTAAGGCAGGCATCACGAACTCTTCAAACATGGCAGGCGAAATCAGCGGTCCCTTGTTGTCCGAGATCGGCTCGCTCAAGTAAATGAACTCCGGGTCGATCCCGCGCAGGGCCATATCCAGCATGCGCGCGCAGAAGTCGCCGTACATTTCCATCCGGTCCCGCACTCCGGCCGGATTCTTGATCACAGCGTGCAGAACCTGTTTGAGCGTCGGCCAGTCCTCCACCCCCAACGCCTGGAAGAAGCCCCGATATGCCCAGACGCAGACTATGTGGTCGCGATTTTCGAGTCGCCGCACAGTTTCGGTCCAATCCTCAGGAAATCGCTTACGCGAGATATGGAAGGCGCGGCGGTAATCCTGAACGGAAAGGCTCATGATCCGGCCGAAGTAGTTCGGATGAAAAGTCAGGTCCGGCCCCACGTTTTCATGAGGTGTCAATCCAAAGACTTCCAGGTGTGTTCGGCCCGCAGGCATGCCTTGGTCGCGCCACAACTCCAATACCTCGTCACGTACCCCTTCTTCCAGCAGCGGAGGCCGATCCACTGTTTCTCCGCAGAGCAAACGCCGGAAGCGATCCCTCTCGTTCATGACCCCTCGCGAAAAACTAGCTTCGAACTGCCTGGCGCGGCAGTGCTTAAGCCAAATAATCCCACCCCACCCCGGGCATTGTGCAGAAAAAATGACGGCAAAGACACCAAAACAACCAACAAAACAGGCTCTCCTGCCGTCTTCGCGGTTTAGCTCAGTCCGCCAGGTCTAAGCCCACCGCCTTTCAGGCGGTCAGCTTTCAGCTCAAATATAATAGAATGGGGGCATGGTCGAATACAGGCACAGCGCGCACGCGGTCTACGACATCAAGTATCACGTGATTTGGA